>JAUIBM010000154.1 GCA_030428345.1 Alphaproteobacteria bacterium
GTAAAGGCCCGTCTCATCGCGTCAATCGGGAGGCTTCTTGCTGCAAGCAGGACCTGCTTCCAGCGCATTCGCGGAATGGCAGGCCTCTCCGGTTCGGCGATTTTTCTCGGCGTTTCACGCAATTGCCCGCCAGGCAGTTCTCTCGCTCGAGGGGGTCACGCCGCCGTTACGTCAACCATGCCGAGTGACCAAACGGAAGGCAAAGTGCTTGGTGGCGTTGAATTTCCGTCATCTCCGGAGGGATTCGAACCTGCGCGCCGATGCCTCTTTTCTAGCAAGCGGAGCCGGAATATGCCCGCCGCTTTCCGCCGGCCCGGTCCATCGGGAGGCAACCGCCAATTTGGGCACGACAAGGCGTGGAGCGCTCGGGCATGTTTTCGTGGGCGCAGTCGCATTTTCGCGCCAGTGTTGCCGGCGCGCAACGCTCCCGCAAACACGCGGTCGCGCGGCGGGCGAAACTGATTCGCCCATTCCATCGATCGAAGGAAGAATGTTTCGGAAGGTCGAGCGCGAACCCGCACTCGCTCAATATTGGCGCTTCAGGTCGCTTCGCTGCTTGGCTTCGCGGCGGACCCAGGCCGTTTCCGGCTTGTGATGGGCGGTCAGCGAATTCTTTCCGAGCGCCTTGCGGATCAGTCCTGCCGGCGTGAACACGCCGAAATAGATCACGCCCAGGATGATCGGCGAGGTGATACGGGAGAGCCGTTCGCCAAAGGCCATCCAGCGGCGCTCGATCGGCCCCAGCCGCGTCGGGGCGATGACGCCCGCCAGAACAAGCAGGGCGCCCGGCGTCGCCAGCACATAGGGAACGATGTCATGCCCGCGCCAGAGCGATATCCCGCCAAGCACCAGCAATGCGAATCCCAGCGTGAACGCGAATTTGCGCCCTTGCCGGGCTGTCAATCCAGTTGATGCCGCCAACGCCAATCCTCTGATTCGATAAATGCTTCCTGATCGTCCTTGCGCAGCACGAAGGAGCCGAGCACCAACGTGTCGAGATTGGTCCGCATGAAGCACACATAGGCGTCCTGTGGCGTGCATACGATCGGCTCGCCACGGACATTGAACGAGGTATTGACCAGCACCGGACAACCGGTGAGCCGGTCGAATTCGGCAATCAGGTCGTGATAGTCCGCATTGACCTCGCGGCTGACGGTCTGCACCCGAGCCGAATAGTCGATATGGGTAACCGCCGGAATGTCGGAGCGCGGCACGTTGAGCTGGTCGATGCCCCAGAGCTTTTCCGCCCCATCGGGCTGAGCGACCCGCCGCTCCTCCCTCACCGGCGCGACGATCAGCATGTAGGGGGAATCGCGATCCAGGTCGAAATAGTCGCCGACCCGCTCGCGCAGGACGCTGGGGGCGAAAGGCCGGAACCCTTCGCGGAACTTGATCTTCAGGTTCATCTGGGCCTGCATGGTGGCGCTGCGCGGGTCGCCGAGGATAGAGCGCGCGCCAAGCGCGCGCGGGCCGAATTCCATGCGCCCGTTGAACCAGCCCACGACCTTCCCGTCGGCCAGGTGCTGCGCCGTCTCGCGCAGGAGTTCGTCGCGCTCCAGCTTGCGATAATTGGCGCCGATGCGCTTGAGATAGCGCTCGATCTCCTCATCGGCGAATGACGGCCCCAGATAGGCGCCCTTCATCGAATCATGCCGGCCATCCGCCTCGCGCGGGCCGTTGAACTGGCGATGCCAGATCAGTTGCGCGACGCCGATCGAGCCGCCCGCATCGCCCGCCGCCGGCTGGATCCAGATGTTCTCGAACGGGCCTTCGCGCAGGATGCGGCCATTGCCGACGCAGTTGAGGGCGACGCCGCCAGCAAGGCAAAGATTCCTTTCGCCCGTCTCGGCGTGGATCGAACGCGCCATGCGCAGCATGATCTCCTCGCAAACCTCCTGCACGGAACGCGCAAGATCCATGTCGCGCTGGGTCAGGTCGGATTCGGGGACCCTGGGCGGCGCGCCGAACAATTGGTCGAAGCGCTTGTTCGTCATGGTCAGGCCGCCAAGATAATTGAAATAGTCCTGATTCATGACGAAGGAGCCGTCCTGTTTCAGGTCGACCAGGTTGTCGTAGATCATCTGCACGAATTTCGGCTCGCCATAGGGCGCCAGACCCATCACCTTGTACTCGCCGGAATTGACCTTGAAGCCGGTGTAATAGGTGAACGCGGAGTAGAGCAGGCCGAGCGAGTCGGGCCAATGCATCTCGGCGAAGAGCGAGATGTCGGCCCCGTTTCCCCTGCCCTGCGAGGATGTCGCCCACTCCCCCACGCCGTCGATGGTCAGGATCGCGGCGGTCTGGAACGGCGAGGGATAAAATGCGCTCGCGGCGTGCGATTCATGGTGCTCGGAGAAATAGACCTCGCCCTTGTATCCGCTGAGTTCCTTGCGGATATTGTCTTCGATCCAGAGCTTTTCGGCCATCCAGAGCGGGCCGGATTTGCGGAATTGGGCAAAGCCGCTCGGCGCGATCGACATATAGGTATTCAGGATGCGGTCGAATTTGAGGATCGGCTTGTCGTAGAAGCCGACGGCCGACACCTCGTGAATGTCGAGACCGGCCTCGCGCAGGCAATAGGCCACAGCATGCGAAGGAAAATTGCTGTCGCCCTTCTCCCGCGAGAAGCGTTCCTCGGAAGCAGCCGCGACAATCTCGCCATTGCGGATCAGCGCGGCGGCACTGTCGTGGAAATAGGCGGAAATGCCCAGGATCGTGGTATCAGCCATGAAGAAGGGTCCATTGCATCATTTTCTGGCCCATACCGTGCATCGGCCGACCGCGCGACGCGCCGCCGATCAATCCGCAGTTGGCGCGCTTCCTACCTTATACCCATCTTGTCGACCAGTCGTTTCGCGGCATTGGCATAAGCCAGATAGCCCAGGGCAAGTGGATGTCCATCATTGGTGTTGGGATAGAGCGGAATATTCTTCTGACGCCCGTAAAGGAAGGCGCGATAGGTATCCTCCACCGCAAAGACGAACGCAATTCCGGATTCCTCCAGAGCCTGCCTCAGTTTCGTCTCAAGGGAAATCTGCCGCTGAACCCCTTCGACAAATCTCGGATCCAGTTCCCCCAGGCGGTTCTGCCGCGAGAAATATTCGAAGACGATCCGCTCGCGGGAAGGGATCGCCATGACGCCGACCTGCAATCCCTCATTCGACATTTGCTTCCACGCCGCCAGAAGCCGGGGCAGGTTCGCCCACATCGCCGCCACTTCGGGAACGCTCAGATCGACGCTGCGATTGTGTTTCTCGATTCGGGTCAGCGTGATTGGAAACACACCGTCCGGAAAGGTCAGCAACTCGCTCTTCCGGGTCCAGCTGGGGAATTTCTGCTTTTGCTCGCGCCCGAAATAGCCGGCGACATTGGTTGCGACATCGTCGACCAAGGCGAGCAGCGCCACATGCGCCTTCAGCCTTTCATAGAGGCCTGGTTGCGTATCGTAATCATTGTGCAGGCAACCCACCGGGTAGGCCGGCCAGTCGAGGCCGAGCTTTTCGCGCTGCTCGCGCCAGAATGCGCTGGGGTTGTCGAGTATCAGGCAGTCCGCATCGGAGGCGTAATAGAGCTCGAAATCATTGGTCGGGAAAAGTCCGACGATTGCATATTTCGTCTCGGGCCGACGCTGCAGCATCAAGGCGGCATGATAGGTGAGCAGGCCGTATCCGCCCGAGCCAAGATTGTAAACCTGAAGGCCCGAACGCTGGGCCAGCCGCGCCGGCCATGATTCGTTTGAGCGGACATTGAAGCCAAAGGTGTGTGAATCGCCCACAGCCAGCATCTCGCGCTGACGACCCGGCGGATTGCGAAATCCGTTCGCATCGACCTCCGGCACCTTCGCCGAGGCTCGAAAACCCATATCGGGATCTGGAACCCGGTTGGAGGCGATGGTGTTGGGGTAGATCGTCGCAAGCCTGACGACCAGTTCGGCCGCCAGCAGCGATAGCATCGTCGCGCCCAGAACAACGCCGATCTTGAAGAACGATCCTCTCATCATTCGCCACCTTTCGCGCTTCGAAATTGTCGTGTCAATCGCCGGCGTGCCGTAAGGACAGCATCACCATGCAGAGAGCCAAAGGCGCGCTTGCGCCAACGATCGGGCAATGGAAGATTATGACGCATCTTCAGGACCGGCGCTTCGCGCAGGAATGTCGCTCATCGCCGACGAAAACGCCGCCCGGCACAAGACTGGAACACGGATGCCTGCTCTCTCCATCATCACCGTCTGCAAGGGAAGATTGTCCCACCTCAAGCGAAGCCTGCCCGCGATGCTCGCCCAGCAACAGGCGCAGATCGTCGTCGTCGACTATGACTGCCCCGAAGGCGCCGCCGACCATGTCTCCCTGGCCCATCCCGGAGTGAGCGTGGTCAAGGTGGAGAACCGGCCGCATTTCAACAACTGGGAGGCGCGGAACATCGGGGCGCGGCACGCCACGGGCGACCTTTTGGCCTTTGTCGACGCCGACGTGATTCTGGCGGACGGTTTCTGCAATTGGTGTCTGCAGAACATCGCGCCCGGAAATTTCGGGAAGATGCCGACGGCTGTGGCGCAGAGCATTCATGCGGATGAAAAGTTGAATGCGGGCTCCAACCGGCTCGAAGGCCTGCTGGTCGTGCCTCGCAAGACCTTTGTCGCTCTGGGTGGATATGACGACCTGCTGGAAGGCTGGGGCGCGGGCGGAGACGTCGATCTCAACGACAGGCTGGGAATGAGCGGCAACCGGATGGTGGTGATGCCGGAGACGCTGGTGAGCGAGACCATCCGCCACTCGGACGAGGAGCGGGTTCGTTTTCATCGCATGAATGTCGGCGCCAGCCACCTCACCGGCCTGCTCTATCGCATGTCCAAGAACAGCCTGACGCGCCTGTTCGCAAAGCCCTTGCCCCTGTCCGAGAGAAAGCGTCTCTATGAGCTGGTCAGGAAGTCGGTTGCGGCGGCGGACGCCAATTCGGCCAGGACCCAGTTGCTGGTCGTCTCCACCGAGGTTCCGGGCAGCAATTTCAAGGTCGAGCAGACCATCACCACGACCGTGACGTGGAAGCCGTGACCGGGGTCGGGCGGCAAGCCTCCGCGCAAGGCGGCGTCGAAACCGAAGCGGTTTTCGTGCATTCTTGGTTTCGTTCGGGCAGCACCTGGCTCTGGAAGAAGTTTCGCGACCACCCGGGCTTTTGCGCCTATTACGAGCCTCTCAACGAGGAATTGCCCGCCTGGACGCCCGAGCGGCTGAAGGGTCCGCCGACACGCGCGTTCGAAGGCGACAACCATCCCGCCCTCGCCACCCCGTATTACTTCGAATATCTGGACCTGGTCGAACAGGGACGGCTCGGCTTCGACCAACGCAATTCCTACGAACGCTACCTGCTCGAAGCGGACGAGAGCGACGAGACCCTGGCGCGGTATCTTCAGAACCTGATCGACGCAGCCCGGGCCTCTGCATTGCGGCCCGCGCTATGCTTCTGCAGAAGCCAGTTGCGCGCCGGCTGGATGAAGCGGCAATTCGGCGGCCTGCACATCGCGCAGATCCGCAATCCCTGGGATCAGTGGAAATCCTTCGCCCGCCACCCCTATTTCAACAATCGCACACTGATCACTGCCTATTGCATCGAGCGGCGGCGGCGCGGCTCCTTCGCCCATGTCACCGGCTTTGCGGAACTGGTCTCCGCCTGGGAAAACCGACAGACGGCAAGATTGAGCGAGATCGACTGCTTCGCGGTCTACATCACGCTTTGGCTCACCTCCTCCATCCACGCGCTTGCTTCCAGCGACATGGTGATCGACACCGATCAATTGGGGATGAGCAGCGATGCGCGCCGCGCCGCCGAGACGGAACTTCAACGTTTGGGCCTGCCTTGCGATCTGTCGGACTGCAGGAAACCGGACGGCCTGCCGCGCTTGCCGACCAGCGGCGCCATCCGGCAGGAAACCGAAAAGGCAGTGGCCGCGCTCGCAACAGCTGGCGGCTGGGCCGGGGTGTGGTCGCAACGCGGCCCGGTTTCCGGGCGAATGGGCGGGCTTTCGACATCAAGCGAGGAAATCCTGCAGCTTGTCCTTGCGTAAGAACCGACTTACACAGCAGGATGCAGCGACAACCGCACGAGGACAGCTGCAAGGGAATGGGTCCGACCTTCCAGCTTCCACGGTTCGCCGGGAACGCCGGGTAGAGAGGGAAGCGCAGATTGCGACGGGCCGCACGGTCAAGATTTGCCCGTGGCCGCGATCGAACCGATCGGCGTACATCCCCGCTCATCGGACCATCGCGGAAGGCTGAAGAAAGAACTGGTTTGTCGCGTATCCCGGATTGTGCGGACGCGTTGTAATATGGACGGGAGATCCCATGAAAATTCTGCGCGAACTTTTCTACTTCATGGTTGAAAACAAGAAGCTGTGGATGCTTCCGGTCGTGCTTGTCACCGTCCTGCTCGGCGGGCTTCTGGTCCTGAGCCAGGGTTCGGCTGTCGCTCCGCTGATCTATGCGATCTTCTGACAGGGGCAGGCATCTTGGTTGAAAAGGTTATTCGGTCCGTTTCCGCGGCAAGGCCGGCGTGATGGCGAAGGTCGGCGCGCGCAAGATGCCCGATCGTGCGGCCAATCAGGCAAGGCCGGGCGATATCGCATTCCGGCTGCTCCAGCTTGTCGAGCGGGCGGCGTATGACGAAGCCGAAGCAGTGCTGGCGCATTCGCCGCTGGCCGCGCAATTATCGAAACCGGCCGAGGTCAGGAAGCTGGCGACGAGCCTTGGACTGAAGCCGGAGCATATTGCGATCCTGCGCGCGCTGGAGCGCTACGGCGCTGCAAGGGAAAGCCCGGCGGCGCGGCTGCACGCGCTTGGCGAGATGGAATTCATTGCCCAAAGGCCCGGAAAGGCGATTGCCGCGATCGGCCGGTCGCTG
>JAUIBM010000155.1 GCA_030428345.1 Alphaproteobacteria bacterium
GAGGAAGCCGTGGTCCCGTGTAAAGGTCGCGGTGGTGAAGACCGGATCGATCCCCTTGAGCTCGCCCTGCATGACAATGCGCAGCGTATTGTCGCCGGCATGGGCAACGCCGCCTGCGAGCACAATAAGCATGGTACCAACAGACAGGCGCTTAGCCCATCGCCCCATCCGCCGAATGCGCAATTCTGGTGCAGCAATAGTCACAGCCGTTCCCCTTTGTTCCGGTTGGAAGAGCGTGCAGCAGGCCGCTGCCGCCTTTGCAGGGGATCGTTGCACAGCGCCAAAGGTCGGGAAATTATCTTTTTCCGATAGGTCTCAAGGAATTCCCGATTGGTCCACCGACGGCCCACTGGCTAGGCTTGCATGCGAACAGCAACGAAGTGGGCGAAGGGATATCGATGTCGGCGACAACCGGTTCAGGCGCCTCCGTTCGACTGTCGCAGACCGCGGCGCCGATCTTCGACGGACGAACGCCATTCTTTGCCTGCCCGGCGGATCGCCGTTTCAGCTATTGCGCCTATTGCCCGCGGAGTCGACCGCCCGAAGCGCTGCTGGTCGTCATCCACGGAAGCGCCCGCAGCGCCGAGGGCGTGCGCGACCTCTTCATCCCTTATTCGGAGCGTTCGGGCACGGCGCTGCTCGCGCCGCTGTTTCCGATCGGCGCGCTGGAGGACGATGACGAGCCGGCCTACAAGTTCCTGAAATGGGAGAACACGCGTTTCGACGAAATCCTGCTGTCGATGGTCGCCGATGCCGCGGCGCGTTACGCAATTCCGGCGGACCGCTTCCAGCTCTTCGGGTTTTCGGGCGGCGCACAGCTCGCGCAACGCATGCTGTTCACATGCCCTTCACGCATCCGCAGCGTGTCGGTCGTTGCGCCGGGCTACGTGACCTTGCTCGATGTCAGCAAGCCGTGGTGGGCGGGCACAAGCGATTTCAGCTCGGTGTTCGGTTTCGATTTGCCCACCGACGAGATCCGGCGCGTGCCGGTGCAGGTCGTGGTTGGCTCGGCCGACGCGGGCGCGGAAGAAATCTTCGTCCCGCCCGCTTCCCGACTGTGGGTCGAAGGCGCAAATGAGGCCGGGCAGGATCGTGTCGCGCGCGCGCGCACCTTGCAGCACTCGATGTCGAATTTCGGAATCGAGGCGGAATTGCAGCTTCTCGAAGGCATCGGCCATGAACTCGACGAGCGGATCATGACTGCGGTCGTCAAGTTTCTGAGCCAGACCTGAACTTCTGCCTGTCAGACTTCTGACGCGCTCTCGCCACGGCGGGTAATTCCGTCTGCCGGGCGTCGCTTCTCCTGCCTGCGCAATCCCCGTGACATCATCGGGAATGGGGGAACGACCGCATACGCGCCTCGCCCTCCCTGAATGGCGGCTTGTCTTACGGCGCGACCCCGGCTCGCAAGCTTGCGAAGCGGCGCCCGCGCAACCTCCAACTTGTTCTCTTCGTTGCGAAGCGGTTCACTGGCGACCCGGACCACCGGAGCAAGCTCGGCGGCTTCGGCAATCCTCGCCAGCGCCTTGAAGATGAATGTATTTTCAATCCACTGCATTGAGCAAGAGGCAACGTATGCGCGACGTTGGTAATGCTCATCCAGCATCAATCGATCCGAAAATATCTATTGGACCTATCACTGACGCCGATCCTATCATTCATCATACTGATTTTGGAGGAGGACGAAATGATCAGGAAAATCCTAAGATTGACAGTCGCGGCAGCCTTGGCGGTATCGCCCATCACGGCTTCTGCCGAGTGGAAACCCGAGCGGCCCATCAACATCATTGTTGGCTTTTCCGCTGGCGGCGGGACTGATTCCACGGCCCGGCTGATCGCCTCGTCGGCGCAGGAGTTCTTCGATGTTCCGCTGGTCGTGGTCAACCGTCCCGGCGCCTCGGGGACGCTTGCCGCGGAAATCGTCGCCGGGTCGAAGCCTGACGGCCTGACCCTGCTCGTCGCCGGCGGCTCCGAAAGCACATCGGTCCCCAATCACCTGAAGACAAATTACTCGCTCGATCAGCTTCGCGGCGTTATCCGCGTCAACCGCGAGCACATGGTGATCGTCACCAAGGCGGGCAGCGGGCTCAAGACTGCGGACGACATCGTCGCTGCCGCCAAGGCCGATCCCGGCAAACTCACATTCGGATCCTCCGGACCGGCAAGTATCCTGCACTCGGCGTTCCTCGTCTTCGCCAAGCAGGCGGGAATCGAGATGACCCACGTGCCATTCCAGGGTGGCGCACCAGCCTTGGCCGCGCTGTTGGGCGGGCATATCGACATGACCATCCTGACGCCTGGCGACGCCAAGGCCCAAGCGGAAGCCGGAAACGTCAATCTGATCGCGACCACTTCGGACCGCGCCCCGCAATTGCCCGATCTCGCCTCCCTTTCCGAACTCGGCTATGACGTGAATGTCGAGAACATGAAGGGCCTTGTGGTGCAGGCGGATACGCCCGATGAGGTCGTCCAGTTTCTCCACGACCGGTTCAAGCAAGCGATGGAGAGCGATACCTTCAGTTCGCTGGCCAAACGCGCCAACATCCAGCCTTCCTATCTCAACGGCGCCGACTTTGACGCCGCGATGAAGAAAATGTCGAAGGCCATCAAGGAGGCGTTGTCGGAGTAATCCGGCATCGCCCACCAGGACAGCGTCAAATGGAAACCCGTATTTTCGCCGCCTGCTTCGCTGTCGCCTCGCTGGTCTTCCTGATGGTGATGGTTCCCGACCTGCAGGGAAGCTTCTCCACCAACCCGATGTTCCAGACCGCCGGTCTCGGCCCAACCGCGATACCCTATTTCGCGGGCGGGGCCGTGCTGGTCCTCAGCGTCCTGATGTTTTTCGAGCGAAAGCCAGAGAGACATGCCGCTCCGGTTCCGGAGCCGGACAGCGACAAGACGCCGGATGCGGCGCATTCCTTTCGCCACCTTGCGGTCTTCACCGCAATCCTGACGGGCTTCATCATCCTGATGCCGGTTCTCGGATTTCTCGTCGCCTCGGTGCTGTTTCTCGCTGCCTTGTTTCTGGCCTTCCGCGCGCCGTCTCCGCTCGTCGCGGTGATTGTTGCGGTCGCCGCACCTCTGGCGATCGACCTGCTGCTTCGCAAGGTCTTTCTCATTCCTCTCCCCCAACTCGGGTGGTTCTGACCGCAATGGACACTTTCCTCAATTCGCTTGCCGGCCAGATGCAGCCATTGGTACTTCTGACCATGGTCGCCAGCGTGATCGTCGGCATGATCGTTGGCGCAATCCCCGGACTGACGGTCAGCATTGCGGTGGCGCTGGCGGTGCCGGTGGCGATCTTTCTTCCGACCGACTACGCCCTCGTCATGCTCGCCAGCCTGTATGCCGCCGGCGTTTATGGCGGCAGCGTATCGGCGATCCTGCTCAATGCACCGGGTACGCCGGCCTCGGCGGCCACCGCGATCGACGGCCACAAACTGGCGCGCCAGGGCCTTGCCAGGAAGACGCTTAACATCGCACTGCTGGCCTCCGCCTTCGGCTCGATGTTCTCGATCCTGCTGTTGGTGACCTTTGCGCCGCTGCTGGCCAAGTTCGCACTGCGCTTCGGTCCGGTGGAAATGGCGGGGCTGCTGCTCTTCACCTTCACGATCGTCGGAACGGTTTCCGGGTCGTCCATGGTCAAGGGCCTGTTCTCCGCGGCGCTCGGAATCCTGCTGGCGACCATCGGCAGCGACCCGATGATCGGCGTGCCGCGCTTCACCTTCGGCAACACCTCGCTTCTGGACGGGCTGACCTATATTCCGCTTCTCGTCGGTCTCTTCGCGATCGCCGAAGTGCTGAAGATGGCCGGCGAGGGTTTCCCCCGCCAGTCACACGATGTCGAACTGGGCGACGAGAACAAGGCCCGCAACCGGCTCACGGGCAGCGAGATGAAGGCGATCACGATGCCGATGGTTCGCGGCTCGATCATCGGCTCCTTCGTCGGCCTGATGCCCGGCATCGGTTCGACGATCTCGGCCTTCCTCGCCTATGCCGACATTAAGCGGTCCACCGGTCCTTCTTCGAATGTCGGCAATGGCGACATCCGGGCGGTCGCAGCCTGCGAAAGCTCCAACAATGCGACGGGCGGCGGGTATCCCCGGCGATGCGGTGACGGCGATCATCCTGGGCGCCATGGTGATGCTCGGCGTGCAGCCCGGTCCGCTGCTCTTCGTCACCAATCCGGGTATCGTCTACACGATCTATATCGTGCTGTTCCTCTCCACCGTGATGATGGTCATCGTTGGGCTGTTCGCCACGCCCGCGCTCGTTTATGTCCTGCGCGTGCCAAATCTCTACCTCATGCCGATCGTGGCATTGACCTGCGCCGCCGGAAGTTTCGTCGTGCGCAACAACGTGCTGGACACCTTCGTCATGCTCGGCGCGGGCCTCATGGCGTATGTATTTGGCCGTGTCGGCGTGCCGGTGGCGCCGCTTCTGATATCCTTCATCGTAACGCCGCCCTTCGAGGAGGCCGTGCGACAGTCGCTCGCCTATTCGCACGGCTCCTTCTCGGTCTTCTTGACCAACTGGTTCTCGCTGGTCGCGATCCTTCTGTCGGCGGTGGTGGTCGTGCTGGTCGCACTCGCCCAGCGCCGGAGCGCCCTGCCCGCATGATCGACTCGCGTCTCGACCCGGAAATGGCGGAGGCCCTGCGTCTGAACGCAGGGCTTCAACCGCCTGGCGATCGTGACGCGATGCCATTGGCCGAGCAGCGCAAGGTCTTCAGCGAAACGCGGCGGTTCTGGAACGAGCCGCCGCTTCCGGTCGGCCGCGTGAGCGAGAGCATGCTGCGAACCGGCGTCGCCTATAGGCGATACGTCCCCGCAGACGCAGAACCTGGACCGCTGCTGGTCTATCTGCACGGCGGTGGCTGGGTCGTCGGCACGCTCGACACGCATGATTGCGTCGCCCGCGCACTATGCCGCCACGCGGCACTCGAAGTCTGCAGCCTCGACTATCCGCTCGCGCCCGAGACACCCTTCGAACAGATCGTCGATGCGATCACCCGGTCTGTCAGCGAACTGGCGCAACTCGAACCGGTTCAGCGGATCGCGTTGTGCGGCGATTCCGCCGGAGCGCATCTCGCAGTCTTCGCTGCCGCGCGACTCGCGGGTCTGCTCGGCGACAGGCTCGTCGGGCTCGCCTCGCTCTACGGCGTTCTCGCGCGCCGCGACGATCTCCCTTCCTTCGCCGCGTTCGGCGATGGACGCTACGGGCTCTCGACGCAGCGGATGCGGCTCTATTGGTCGCTGCTCAACGCCGATGGCCGGGCGGATCCGCTCTCGCTCGACGGTCCCTTGCCACCGACGCTGGTCGTGGCGGCCGAACTCGATGTTCTGCGGGACAGTTCCCACCTTTTTGCTGCCGGCCTGGTTCGCCGCGGCGTGTCCACTGTTTGCGAAACGCAGGCGGGCATGGCGCACGCCTTCATGGGCTATGGACGGACGATCGGTCGTGTCGCTCAGTGCGCGGGACGCGTCGGCGCATTCCTGCGCCAACTGACCTGACTTCAGGAAACGAGGTTTCTCGGCCGGCCTGCCTGAAACGCCTCTATGTTGTCCATCAACTGATCCGCCAGCGCCTGCACGGCATCGCGGGCAGCCCAGGCCACATGCGGCGTCACGATGACATTTGCTCTCCTGGCGATCCGGTGCATGACATGGTCTTTGCCCGGCGGTTCGGTAGTGACGACATCGAAGCCGGCTCCGCTGATCTGCCCCGCCTCGAGAGCGCGCTCCAGCGCCGCCTCGTTCACCAGACCGCCGCGCGCGGTGTTTATCAGAAGGGGTCGTTTCTCCATCATCGCGAACTGCTCGTCGGAGATCATGTCACGCGTCGAGGGCATCAGCGGGCAGTGCAGCGTTATGACATCGCTTGTGCGCAGGACCTTTTCCAGCGACGCATATCGCGGACTGCCGAAATCCTCGTTGAAGAGCGCCCGGATCTGTTGCTCGTCCAATCCCTCATAGCTGGAGAAGACAGGCTCCATTGCGAAGGCGCGTCCGATCTCGGCGACACGGCGACCGAGCGCGCCGTCGCCGATGATGCCGAGCCGCCGGCCGGAAAGGTTCTCTATCGGATGATCGAAATAGCAGAACGCACCGGCATCCTCCCACCGCCCGTCGATGACGGACTGGCGATAGGGCGCAAGGCTGCGCCGAAGCGCGAGGATAAGCGCGAAAGTGTGCTCGGGCACGGTGTCGTTGGCATAGGCCCGGATATTGCTCACCGAGACGCCGAAGCGACGGCACGCCGCTATATCCACGACGTCATATCCGGTCGCGGCGACAGCGATGTGTCTGAGCGACGGAGCAGCGGAAAGCGCGGCCTCGCCGATCGGCACCTTGTTCGTGATCGCTATGTCCGCCCTGGCAAGTCGCTCGGCTACCTGGTCGGCAGAAGTCCGGCCGAAGCATTCGACTTCGGCATCGAATAACGGCGCACGCAGCACCGTTTCCGGCGCGAGTGTTTCGCGGTCGAGAAAGACGATTCTGGTCATGGAGTCACGCCTCTGCCCGCAGGGGGGCCACTCCCACATCGAGCGCGATCTGGTCGAGATCCGCAATAACGTTCTCGGGCAAGTCGATGCCGTCCGCCGCCTGCATCCGCCTCTGCTCCACTTCGCCAGGCATCATGATCGCTTCGAAGCCGTCCGCCAGGGCCGTTGCCTTCAGTTCCGCGACCAGACGGCCAGTCTTGTCGGGGAATGCCTGGCCGGACACGTCGATCAGCATCAGGAAATGGCCGATATCCTGCGGTGTTTCGAAATCGCTGTAGAGATTGCCGAGTTGGCCCGCGAAGCGCCCTCCCGAGAGAACGCCGGCTAGCACCTCGACCACGATCGCCAGACCCGACCCTTTTGCGCCCGACATCGGAAGCACAAC
>JAUIBM010000156.1 GCA_030428345.1 Alphaproteobacteria bacterium
GCCTGGGCGATGGAGCGGCTCGCTCGCCATCCGCAGAAGCTGGCGCGCCTGCGCGAGGAGGTCGAGGCCGGCGACGACGCCTACCTGACCGCCTGCGAGAGCAAGGTCGTGGCGATCACCGAGCGCGGCGGCATCATCCTCGACGAGACCAATTTCTACGCCACCAGCGGCGGACAGCCGGGCGACAGCGGCCATCTGGAGCGCGCCGACGGCTCGCTCATCCGGATTGCCACGACGGTCCCCGGCGAGACCAAGCAGGAGATCGTGCTGGTTCCGGCAGAGGGCGAGACCCTGCCGCAAATCGGCGAGACGCTGACCGGTCACATCGATTGGGAGCGCCGCTACGCGCTGATGCGCATGCACACAGCCTGCCATATCCTTTCCGTCGTCTGCCCTTACCCGATCACCTCGGCAAGCGTCGGCGAAACGGAAAGCCGGGTCGATTTCGACATTCCCGAGGCCGGCCTGACGAAGGAAACGGTGACGGCCGCGATGATGGAAATCGTCAACGCCAACCATCCGGTCTGGTCGCGCTGGATCGCGGAGGCGGAACTGGACGCCAATCCCGGCATCGTCAAATCCAAGAATGTCCGCCCGCCACGCGGCGCCGGCCGCATCCGGCTGGTCGCGATCGGCGAGGATGCGGCAATCGACAGCCAGCCCTGCGGCGGCACCCATGTCAGCGAGACCGGCGAGGTGGGCGAGTTGCACATCGCCAAGATCGAGAAAAAGGGCCGCGAGAACCGCCGCTTCCGCATCCGCTTCGGCGCCCCGCCGGCGTAATCCGCCCCCGATTGAGCGCGGACGGCAGGATCGCCGCCGCCGGAAAGGCCACAGGATGAAACTCGAAGGCTCATACCGATCCGCAATGGCATGAGCCTTCGAGTTTCATCCGCCGGAAAGGCCACAGGATGAAACTCGAAGGCTCATGCCATTGCGGATCGGTTCGCTTCCGGCTGGAGACGAACACGCCCTATCCCTATCAGCGCTGCTATTGCACGATCTGCCGCAAGACTCAGGGCGGCGGCGGCTATGCCGTCAACATCATGGGCTGGGCCGACAGCCTTGAGGTCGAGGGCGAGGAAAACATCAACGTCTACAATGCGGTAATCGACGGCGTTGAAAGCCCGCTGGAGCGCAGGTTCTGCAAGAAATGCGGCAGCGCCCTGTGGGTCTATCACGACAAATGGCCCGATCTGGTGCATCCTTTCGCTTCCGCCATCGACACCGACCTGCCGCGACCCGACGAGACCGTGCACATGATGGTGGACTTCAAGGCGAGTTGGGTCGAAATCCCGCACGGGCCGGGCCATGTCGAGTTCCCGGGATATCCGAACAAGTCGATCGAGGTTTGGCACGAACGCCAGAAAGGCAAGAGCGGCTGACGCAAAAAGCCTTATCGCCATTTTATTTCGCCGGCGTTTTCGCTTTCTTCCGTTCGCCTTTCAGCCATTCGATGCGGGTCCGCAGGTCGGCGAGGAACTGTTCGCATTCGGAATCACCCAGATTGCCGCGCAGCAGCTCGTTGACCTCGACCGCACCGGCCTTGGCCGGCGCTTCGAGCGCCCTGCCCCGGTCGGTCAGCCATATCCGCTGAATGCGCCCGTCGACCTCGTCGCGGCTGCGGCGGATCAGCCCGTCCCGCTCCATCCGCGACAGCGTGTTGGCCATCGTCGCCTGCTCGATGTCGAGGCGCTCGACGAGCTGCTTCTGCGTAAGCCCCTCCTCCTCCCACAGTTCGAGCAGAGCGGGAAACGCTCCCACTGCGAGATCGAGCGGCGAGAGGCGGGCCTGAATCTCCTGGGTCAGCAGCCGGGCGAGATGGTTGACCAGAAATCCGGCCGAGTTCTTTCGATCAAACGTCATTCGATCAGGTTACCATTTACATAGCATGCTATTCAATGATACATAGCCTGCTATATTAATCAAACCGCAGGAGACTTCATTGACCAGGATCGTTCACCCGATCGCCGGCGCGCTGGCACTCGCTCTCATACTGACCTTCTGGCTTGCCACGGCCGCAAGCGAAATCGCCGGCGATCGCGACACCATCGCCACCGTCAAGCAAGCCATCCCCTGGGGATTTCTCGCGCTCGTGCCGGCAATCGCGGCCGCCGGCGGCACCGGATTCATCCGCGCCCGGGGCATGACCGCCGGACTTGCCGCCCGCAAGCGGCGGCGGATGCCGTTCATCGCGCTCAACGGTGTTCTCGTCCTCATTCCCTCTGCGATCTATCTGTCTGCCAAGGCGCAGGCGGGCGCATTCGACAGCGCCTTCATCGCCGTCCAGACGTTGGAACTGGCGGCCGGCGCGCTCAACATCACGCTGCTCGGGCTCAACATGCGCGACGGCTTGCGCATGACCGGACGACTGAAGCGCCCGCGGAAATCGCGCGCATAGGCCCGGGGCCGCTCCCGACCAGAAAGATAAGCCCCGGAGTGCCGCGAACTCCGGGGTTTTGATGCGGGAACAAGCGGCTCGGGCAAGTTCAGGGGTGATCGACAGCGACCCCTTGGCGGCATTGGAACAGGGAATGGCCGGATCTGGTGCATCCTTTCGCTTCCGCCCTCGACGCCGACCTGCCGCGACCCGACGAAACGGTGCATATGATGGTGGACTTCAAGGCGAGTTGGGTTGAAATCCCGCACGGGCCGGGCCATGAAAGTCTCAAGGATATCCGAACAAGTCGATCGAGGTTTGGCACGAACGCCAGAAAGGCAAGAGCGGCTGACGCCGCGTGATCCACATGACCAGCGACAACCGGTTCTTCATCAACGCGGACGAATTGCAGGCACGGATCGGCGCGCCTGATCTGCGCATCGTCGACGCGTCATGGTACCTGCCGGCGCATGGCCGCGACGGAAGGGCGGAGTTCGAGGCCGCCCGCATTCCCGGTGCGGTGTTTTTCGACATCGACGCGATCTCCGACAAGACCAGCGACCTGCCGCACATGCTGGCCTCGCCCGCCCAGTTCGCGGCTGCCGTCGGCGCGCTCGGGATCTCGGAAACCGACGACATTGTCGTCTATGACGCGCTGGGGCTGCTTTCCGCGCCGCGCGTCTGGTGGAACTTCCGCATCATGGGCGCGCGCTCCGTGCGCATCCTCTCAGGCGGCTTCGACCGGTGGCGCGCGGCCGACAGGCCGGTCGAGACGGGCGCGCCGCACATTCCGCAGCCGGCGGTCTTCAACGCCGCGTTCCAGCCCGGCCGGGTCGCCTCGCTGGACGACATGCGCGCCAACATCAAGTCGAGCCGCGTTCTGGTGCTGGACGCGCGCTCCTTCGGCCGGTTTGCCGGCACCGATCCCGAGCCGCGTGCCGGCCTTGCCAGCGGCCATATCCCCGGCTCCAAATCCCTGCCGTGGGAGACGCTGGTCGCCGATGGCGAATTGAAGGACATCGACACCTTGCGGGAACTGTTCCGCGCGGTCTCGCTCGACGAGAGCCGCCCGGTCATCACCACTTGCGGGTCCGGGGTGTCCGCCGCGATCCTGACCCTGGCGCTGGAATGCCTCGGCCACGAACAGAACGCCCTTTATGACGGTTCGTGGACCGAATGGGGCAGCACCGAGGATGCGCCGGTGGCGCGTTGGGAAGAAAGCAGCCCGTGAAGACGAATGGCGGCGCTGATTGCGAGGGTGACCTACCTCGAAATGACCATGCGCCCGCGCAGCCGGCCGCCGCTGCCGACGGGACGCGCCATCGCCCTGTTCAGGACAGACCAGATGCCGCCCGCCTTCTACCGGTTCCTGTATGAGGAAGTCGGCCGCAAGCATCACTGGTCGCTGCGCCGCCATCTGGACGACGCAGCGCTTTCCGCCATCCTCGACGCCCAGACGACCCGGATCGATGTGCTGTATGTCGACGGCTGCCCCGCCGGCTTCTTCGAGGTCGACACAACGCAGTTGCCCGATGCGTCCGAGATCGTCTATTTCGGCCTCCTGCCGGCCTATCAGGGGCTGCGCCTGTCCAAGTGGTTTCTTGCCTGCGCCGTGGATGCCGCCTGGAGCTGCGGACCGCGACGCGTGACCCTGCACACCAATTCGCTCGATCATCCGCGCGCCCTGCCGCTCTATCAGAAGATGGGCTTTTCCCCTGTCGGCGTGGGCGAGGAACACGTGCCCGCCTGGTAGCTTCGTAGCCGGCCGGCGCCGCCTGTCATTCGGTGACGCCGGCAATGCCCTCCCGCATCAACCGGTCGAGTTCGGCCCGCTCCTGCTCGCTCAAGACAATTCCGTTCTCTGCCGAGCGGGCGCGCGCGGTGTAGCGCCGCTGCGAGGGCAGCCGCGCGCCCTGCCCCACGATCGCATCGAGCAGGATTTCGGCGCGATCGAGCGGATTGCCCTTCGAACCGGCCCCGGCAAACCGCTTGGGATCGAATGCGAGGATCAACTCGCCATGCTTGGGGGCGTATTTCGTCGTTCCCAGCCAGTCGAGCGCCTCGCGGCTGGTGAAATCGTCGATCATCGTGCCGGCCAGCAACTCGATCATCGTCGAAATCGCCGATCCCTTGTAGGAGCCGAAGGTCAGCATGGCGCCCGCCAGGGCCGCTTCCGGGTCGGTCGTCGGCCGCCCCTGCGCATCGACCGCCCAGCCTTCAGGCAATTCCCTTCCCGAGCGGCGGTAGAGTTCGATCTCGCCGCGCGCCACGACGCTGGTGGCGAAGTCGAAGACATAGGGCGCCCCGCCCGGGCGCGGCCAGCCGAAGGCGAACGGATTGGTGCCGAGCAGGGGCTCCACGCCGCCGGCCGGCGCGACGGTTGCATAGCTGGGACACATCGCAATGCCGGCCAGACCATGGCCCGTCAGCGCCTCCACCTCGTGCCAGAGCGCGGAAAAATGCGTGCAATCATTGATGACGAGCGCCGCCAGCCCGAGCGTCCTCGTCCGCTCGACCAGCGCCGGCAGGCCGGTCTCGAACGCCAGATTGGAGAAGCCGCCGCCCGCGTCGACCCGCACGATCGCGCCATCGCCCGTCTGCAGCACCGGCACGGCGTCGCCCCGGACCTTGCCCGCCTTGAGTGTCCTCAGAATCCCCTCGACGCGATAAACGCCATGCGATTTGCATCCGTCGCGTTCACCTGCGACGATGACGCGGGCAAGCGCCTCTGCCTGGGGCCGGCTCAGGCCGCCGCCGGCCAGAATGTCGCTGACGAAGCCGGTGAGTGCGTTCGGTGTCATCGAAGAGGTGTTGGGCATGCAAGGCTCCTGAAAATTCGGCTGCGACCGCGTCGCAAGCCACCCCGGAATGCGGAAAGCGCGTATGAACACCGCCTGGAATCAGCCACCCTCAGACGATCAAGGCCGCCTATGCGCCGGCAGCAAGCGACACAACCGAACCATATGACCTTCACGGCGCGTGGCAAGCACCCGAACGCGGCAAAGCGGGGTTCTGCCGGCCCCGTCATGCGCGGCGCGCGATCTTTCGCGGGTCTCGCGCGATGAGCGACCCGGACGTCATCGTCATCGGCGCGGGCGTGGTGGGGCTGTCCTGCGCGCTGGCGATCCGCGCGCGCGGACTGACGGTTCAGGTGATCGATCGCGAGGGTCCGGCGGCCGGCGCGTCGGCCGGCAATGCGGGCGCCTTCGCCTTCACCGATATCTTTCCGCTCGCCTCGCCGAGAATCATCCGCCAGGCGCCGCGCTGGCTGTTCGATCCGCTCGGTCCCCTGTCCGTTCCGCCGGCATATGCCCTTGCGATCGCGCCATGGCTGTGGCGCTTCTGGAAGGCCAGCCTGCCGGCGCAGGTGCGGGCGTCCACCAGGGCCCAGATCGATTTGATGCGGCTTTCCAGCGGGGCGCTCGATCCGTTCGCAAGGGCGTTCGACCTGAAACCGCTGTTGCGGAACCTCGGTCAGTTGCAGGCCTATGAGGGGGAAGCCGAGTTTCGCGCCTCGCTGCCCGGCTGGCGCACCCGCGCCGAGGAAGGCATCGAGTTCCACCATCTGGCCGGCGACGAGATCGCCACCGTCCAGCCGGGCCTTTCGCCGCGTTTTACCCACGCCACCTTCACGCCCGGCTGGCATTCGGTCTGCGACCCGCGCGAGTACACGCTGGCGTTAGCGCAGCGCCTGCGCGAGCGGGGAGGCAGGATCGACGTCGCGGAGGCCACATCGCTCGGGCCGAACGGCGTCGAGACCTCGATCGGCCCCCTTCGCGCCAGGGCGGTCGTACTGGCCGCCGGCGCCTTCTCCCACCGCATCGCGCGCACAGCCGGGGTGAAGATTCCGCTGGAGACCGAACGCGGCTACAACACGACCCTGCCGGCGGACGCCTTCGATCTGCGCACGCAGATCACGTTTGGCGGCCATGGCTTCGTGGTCTCGCGGCTGAGTACGGGCATTCGCGTCGGCGGCGCCGTTGAGCTGGGAGGCCTCGACCTGCCGCCCAATTTCGCGCGGGCCGACGCGATGCTGCGCAAGGCCGCGCGTTTTCTGCCCGGCCTTGCGACGGAAGGCGGCAGCGAATGGATGGGCTTCCGCCCCTCGCTGCCCGACAGCCTGCCGGCGATCGGCCCCCTTCCCGGCCACGGGCATGTGATCTGCGCATTCGGCCATGGGCATCTCGGCCTGACCCAGTCGATGGCAACGGCCGAAATCGTCGCCGACCTGCTTACCGGGCGCACGCCGGGAATCAATCTCACGCCCTTTTCTCCGCAACGCTTCGCGAGGCGCGCATGACGCAACACACCTTCACCTGCATTGACGGCCACACCTGCGGCAATCCCGTGCGTCTGGTCGCGGGCGGCGCGCCGATGCTCAAGGGCGCGAACATGCTGGAGAAGCGCGCGCACTTCCTTGCCGAATTCGACTGGATCCGCACCGGGCTGATGTACGAGCCGCGCGGCCACGACATGATGTCGGG
>JAUIBM010000157.1 GCA_030428345.1 Alphaproteobacteria bacterium
CGTGCGCATCAGTCTTGAAAAACTTGCCGCTCGGCCCGCTTCACGAGTGATCACGACGCCCGGACCCGATTGATCGGCGAGGAAATCCCGGTCGATAAAATACGACACTTGCAACGATCTTTCGACGTGCTGTACGATAATTCGTCGATCGGTCAATCCGGGAGGAGACGATGCGGCTTGACGGCAAGGTTGTCCTGATCACCGGCGCAGCGGGTGGAATCGGGCGCGCTGCGTCGCGACAGTTCGCTGCCGCAGGCGCGACGGTGTGGATGGGCGATATCGCCGAATCCCGGCCGGATGCGGCGGTGCATGGCGCCCCGGAACACAGCACGCACAATCTTGTCCTGGACGTCACCAAGCCGGATTCCGTGATCGGGGCGATGGCGGAGATTTCCCGCAAATCCGGCCGCCTCGACATCCTCTACAACAATGCGGGCGGAACGCAGCCCGGCGACACCTTTCTGGCGGAATGCGACGACGCGGTCTTCTGGAACACGATCGCCGTCGATCTGTTCGGGACATGGCTGTGCTGCAAGCATGCCGGTCCCTTGATCAAGGCTTCCGGTGGCGGCGCGATCGTCAACACAGCATCGATTGTCGCGCTGATGGGGTTTCCGGCGAATGCTGCCTATTCCGCCGCAAAGGGCGGCGTGGCTTCGCTCACGCGCTCGCTGGCGGTCGCCCTGGCGCCGGACCGGATTCGGGTCAACGCGGTGGCCCCGGGCGTGACCCGCAGTCCGAGGGTCGAGAAATCCCTTTCGGCGGGAAGGATATCGCAGGCGCTCCAGTCGCGGCATCTCTCCGGCTTTCTCGAATGCGACGAGATTGCCGCGAAAGCCTTGTTTCTTGCCTCGGACATGGCCTCGGGGATGACCGGCCAGATACTGGTCGCGGACGCAGGCGTCACGATCGCCTAATCGATGGGAGCGCGAGCAGAGTTGAGAAGCCGGCATGGGGAGGACCGCGGCTCCGGCAGGGCGGCAGAATGGAGGGGATGATGGACCAGTTGGCCATGCCGACGCAGGGCACGCAGATGATCGACCGGACGGTGTCGCTGATCCGCCTGGTCGCGACCTATTGCCCAAAGGGCGCGAGGCTTACCGACCTTGCGCAGGAATCCGGCCTGCCGGCGCCCACCGTCCGGCGCATCCTGAAGCGGCTGGTCGACCATGGAATGATCGAACAGGACCATTGCCTGCACCGCTATTCCCTCGGCCGGCTGGCCGTCGAACTCGGGTTGTGCGCCCACCATGTGACGTCGCAGACCGCGCGCTACCGCCCGATGATCGAGGAAATCAGCGAGGTCACGGGAGATACGATCTTCCTGCTGATGCGAAGCGGGCTGGATTGCGTCTGCGCCGACCGCGTGGACGGCGCCGAGGGCGACAAGGGCGCGACGCTCAGAATCGGCGACAGGCTGCCGCTCGGCGTCGGGGTTGGCGGAATGGCGTTGTTGGCGGCGCTGCCGGTCGAAGAGGCGGAACGTATTGTCGAGGCGAACCGTCCTATCTACCGCCGCTTCGCGAGGACGACCGGAAGCAGCTTCGACGATCATCTGCAATCGGCGAGGGCCGACGGGCATGTGATCAGGCGGAGTCCGGTGACGCCGGGCGTTGTGGGATTCGGCATGACACTGCCCAGTCCCGACGGCTCGCCGACCATGGCGATTTCCGGCGCGACAGAAGCTGCGAAGTTTACCGAGCCCCGGCGGACGCAAACGCTGAAATCGATGCGCGAGATTGTCGAAAGGCATTCCGCGGGCTGCTGAGCGAAGCCGCGGCAGGAAAACCGGATTAAGGACGCCCGTTGATCACGCTGTCGACGAAACTGGTGCTCGCCGCGGCGCGCAGGCGATTGGTCCCGCCGTTGCGTCCGCTCAGGCGCAACATGCGCTTCAGGTAGAGATGCAGGTCCATCTCCCAGGAGAATCCCAGCGCGCCGTGCAACTGGATGGCCGCCGCGGTTGTTTTCCTGGCCGCATCCGCCGCCAGGATCCGCGCGAGCACGGCATCGTGGCGTGAGGCGCCGTCACGAGCGGCGTGGGAAATCGCCAGGCGCGCGCCCGACAAGGCCATATAGCAATCCGCGAGGCGATGCTTGATCGCCTGGAAAGCGCCTACCTGCGTCCCGAACTGCTTTCGGCCTGAGACATGGTCGACAGTGCGCGCCAGGGCCGCCTCTCCCATGCCGAGGAGATCAGCCGCGATCGCCACATGCATGGCGGCCAGAATTCGCGCGGCGGCCCCCTCGTCCGGCGTGTGCCATTTGCGCGGGGAAGCCGCCTTGATGTCCACCCTTGCCACCGGGCAGGTAAGGTCCATGGCCTGCAGGGGCGCGATTTCGGCGTCGGCGGAGGGAGCCAGCATCCACGAGACGCAGCCATCAGGGGCCTCGCAAAGGAAGATGAAATGTGTCGCCGACTGCGCGTGCTCCACCGGCGAGACGGAAATTGCCTTGGCCTCGCCGACATCCTCTTCATCGACTTCGCAGAACCCGATTCGGACCGTTCCGGAAGCCGCATCGGGGAGCAATTGCGCGAATTCGCCGCCGATCCCGGCCGCCAGCGCCGGGAGCAGGACCGCCGTCTCGACAAACGGGCCACAAAAGAGATTGCGGCCCATGACCTCGCACAGGTCGGCAACATGCGACAGGTCAAGCCCCAGACCGCCGGCCTCTTCCGGCACCAGCGTCCCCACCCACCCCAATTGCGACGCCAGCGCCCAGTGGGCGTCGCCCTGCCCCGCATCCCCGCTTGCGGAGGAGGTCAGCGCCGCGTTGGGCGCCGCGTCGGCCAGGGCGGCTTCAACCGCCTGCCTGAGCAAGGGATCGGAAAACGCCGGCGCGGGCGTATCGGCGCTCATCGTGGCAGCCCCAGTCCGCGTTCGGCAATGATGTTGCGATGAATCTCCGAGGTCCCCGCCAGGACCGTTTCGGCCTTGGTCCACAGAAAGTCGCGCCCCCAACGCCCCTGCGCCGGCGCGGAGATCTCCTGCGGCCCCAGGGCCGCATCGGGGCCAAGAATTTCCATGGCCAGTTCGAAAAGCCTTTGGTGGCTCTCGCTCCAAAGCAACTTGACCGACGAGCCGTCCACACCCGGCGGCACCCCCTGCTCGGCCATCTCGAGTATCCGGTCGGCATAGAGCCGCAGGGCATGCAAGTTGATGTGCAACTCGCCGATCGCGGATCTTATGGCAGGATCGTCGATCGCCGTCCGGCCTCGGCGTCTGGTTCCGGCCGCGAGCCTGACCAGCGCCTCGAGTTCTGCCTGCATGCGAACGATGCGGGGCACGAAATAGGTGCTCCTCTCATAGTTCGCGGCGTCCATGGCGATCTTCCAGCCGGCGTTTTCCTCTCCCAGCCTGCAATCGGCCGGCACCTCGACATTGTCGAAAAACACCTCGTTGAAATCGGCTTCGCCGGTAATCTGGCGGATCGGCCGAACGCTGACGCCGGGCAGATGCATGTCTGCAAGAAGGACGGAAATGCCCTTCCTCGGCGCGCCATCGAGGGTCGTGCGGACCAGCAGGAGGCATTGGTCGGCAATGTTGGCAAAGCTCGTCCAGATCTTCTGGCCATTGACCACATAGACGTCGCCGCGACGCTCGGCGCGCGTGGCGATCGCCGCCAGATCCGACCCCGCGCCCGGCTCCGAATAGCCCTGGCACCAAACCTGCGAATTATCGAGAATCGAGGGAAGAAAGCGCCGCTTCTGCTCCGCCGAACCATAGGCGATGATGGTTGGCGCCACGATGCCGTGGCCGATCATGTTGACCGCCAGCGGCGCACCGGCGCGGGCGCACTCCTCGTGGAAAATCGCCTGCTTTCCAAGCGGCAGGGAATGGCCGCCCAGTTCACGCGGCCAGCCAAGACCGGAAAGCCCGGCGCAACACAGATGATCTTCCCACTTGCGGCGAAACTCCACGCTGTGGAGGGCGGCGGTCCCGATCAGATCCCCGGCGACACGCGGCAATTCGCGCGCCAGCCACTCCCTCAGTCCGTTGCGAAACTCCCCGTCGGCCTCGGCGCCCAGAAAATCCGGCGCTTCGGCAATCCGTTCAGAGCGAAATTCCGCGTTGTTCACGCCTTGCCCCGCTCAATGGCGCCCGCCAGTCCTTCCCGGCGCATCCCGACGAATTCGTCCGAGACGTGCGACAGTTGATGGGTGTCGAAATGCGCATTCAGCGCGGTGCGGAAACCCTGGGCGTCGAAGGTGCGGTTGAGCGAACGCTTGACCAGCTTCAGCGCGAAAGGCGGCGTTCCCGCGATCTTCTCGGCCAGCTTCTGCGTCTCGCTCTCGAGTTCGGAACGGGCGAAGACGTGGTTCACCATGCCGATGGAATGCGCGTCGGCGGCGCTCATCCGCTCTCCGGTGTACAGGAATTCCTTGGCCCGGCGCAGCCCCATCACCCAGGGGTGGATCAACACCTCGACGGCGGCCGCCGACATTGTCCGCGTGACGGGGTCGGCGAAGAAGGCATCGTCCGATGCGACGACCAGATCGCACATGTTCGCGACCATGAAGCCGCCGGCGATGCATGCGCCCTGAACGCGCGCAATCGTTGGCTTCGGGCAGTCCCAGATGCGCAACGCGTAATCGAAATAGCGCCGCGCCTCATAGTCCCAGCGCTGTTCAACCGTGAAATCCTGCCGCTCGCGCTGGGCTTCCTTCAGGTCGTGGCCTGCCGAGAAATGATCCCCCTGCCCGCCTAGGATGATCACACGCACTGCTTCATCTTGAACGGCTTCGCCTAGCGCCTGATCCAGTTCGTCCAACAACCGAGAGCTCTCCGCGTTCCGCGCCTGGGGGCGCGCGTGGAGAATGGACGCGACGGGTCCATCCACCCGGTATTCGATATCGTGATACAAAATTTCCTCCTGCGCGAAGCGGTTTCGCCTGACAATTGCGCCAGTCGCGCAATCCTACAGACAGCAGGCGCACGGCAAAAGACGCCGCCAAACCGTTGGTTTCCACGATATGGAATCTGGCGAGTACGCGGCAAGGCGCGACTACGGAGGAGGCCGGGACGCCCGCGCCGAAACCTGGTCGCGCTCGCGCATCGCGGAGGGCGTTGCACTCAAGCGACGCGGTGCAGAAGCTCCCGCCCTGCCGCGAGCCGGGCGGCGTTCTCGCTCACCACGTCAAGGCTCCTGTCCAGCGTTCCCAGCGTCAGCCAGGCGATGTGCGGCGTTGCAACGACATTCGCCAGCTTGAGCAGCGGGTTCTCGGCCGAAGGCGGTTCCTGCGCGAAGACGTCGAGCCCCGCCGCCGAAAGGCGGCCGCGCGACAGGGCCTCGGCCAATGCCGACTCGTCGACAAGGTTGCCGCGCGCCGTGTTGATCAGCATCGCGCCGGGTTTCATGAGGCCGATGCGCCTGCGATCGATGATCCCAAGCGTTCCATCCGTGGCCGGAAGGTGCAGCGAGACGATATCGGATGTGGCGAGCAATTTATCGAGCGCCAGGAATGGCGCGCCGTCCGAAGGCGGATTGCGCGTGTGGAAAACTGGCCGCGCGCCTAACGCCTCCAATACGGGAACGAGCCGCCGCGCCACCGCGCCGTAACCGACGAGCCCGACCGTTCGTCCGGCAAGCTCGCCGACGCTGTCGCCGAGCGAACTGGAGATCGACCACCCGTTTCCCGATTTCGTCGCCCCGGAAAATTCGGCCAGCCTGCGCAGGCATGCAAGGATCAGCGACAGCGTCATCTCGGCGACAGCCGCCGTGTTGGTCCCGGGCATGTTGCACACGGCAATGCCGCGGGATCGTGCGTGGTTCCGGTCGATCGCATCGACACCGACGCCGATCTTCTGGACCAGCTTCAGGCGCGGGGCGAGGTCCATGATTTCCCCGGTGATGGGCGACAGGACGTGCAGCAGGATTTCCGCTTCCGCCATGTGCCGGGCAAGCCCGGCGCGGTCATTCGGATCGACGATGACGATCTGCGGCGGCGCGCCCCGGTCCTCTATCAGCGCCCGGAAATTCGGACCGGCCTGGTAAAGCAGAACCGCCTTCATGCCGCGCTCTCCGCTCTCGCCAATCCGCCAACCGCCTTGCGGCCGGCAAAGCGCGCGCCAGCACCGAGCGCTTCCTCGACACGGATCGCCTCATTCCACTTCGCCATGCGTTCGGACCTCGCGAAGGAGCCGACCTTCAATTGATGCGCGCGCCAGCCAACCGCCAGGTGAACGATGGTGACATCCTCGCTTTCGCCGGAGCGCGCCGAGACGATGCTGCGCCAGCCCGCGCCATCGGCGGCGTCAAGCGCGGCCTTCGCCTCGCTCAAGGTGCCTGCCTGGTTCGGCTTGACCAGTACGGCGTTGCAGGCCCCCTCTCTTGCGGCCTGCGCGACGCGTTCTGCGGAGGTGACCAGATAATCGTCGCCGATGATCTGGACGGTCTCGCCAATCTTCCTCGTGATCTCGCGCATTCCGGCATGATCGCCCTCCGCCACCGGGTCCTCCAGGGAGAGGATCGGGTATGCGCCGCACCAGTCAACCAGGCGCTCGACCAACTGGCCCGTGTCGAGTTCCTGATTGTCGGCGGCAAGCCGGTAGCGGTCAATGCCAAATCCTACATGACCCGCGTTGCAAATGAGCGGGGCTGGCCGCAGATGGCCTTCCAGACTCTGCCGGCAACCGCCCGGGCCGCATGATCGAGCTGTTCACCTGGCCGACCCCGAACGGGCGTAAGGTTTCCATCGCGCTCGAGGAGTTCGGGCTGCCCTACAGGGTTCAGGCGGTGAACATCGGCGAGGGTGAGCAGGACAGACCGGCGTTTCGCGCGATCAGCCCGAACGGCAAGATTCCGGCGATCATCGACCACGACTCGGGTCGCTCGATGATGGAGTCGGGCGCC
>JAUIBM010000158.1 GCA_030428345.1 Alphaproteobacteria bacterium
TTGCGCTGATCGCCTATAATTCCTTCTTCGTCGTCAATGCCCGCCAGCAGGCCATTGTCCTGCGCTTCGGCGAGATCCTGGACGTGAAGACCGAGCCCGGCATCTACTTCAAGGCTCCGTTGCCTTTCCTGTCGCTCGACAACGTCCAGATGATCGAGGCGCGCAAGCTTCGCTTCGATCTTGACGACATCCGCGTGCAGGTCTCGGGCGGCAAGTTCTACGAGGTTGACGCATTCGTCGTCTACCAGATCGCCGACGCCCGGCGATTCCGCTCCGCGGTGGGCGGCGATCTCACGCAGGCGGAGTCGCGGCTTCGTACGCGTCTCGATTCGGCCCTGCGCCGTGTCTACGGCTTGCGCGGCTTCGAGGCTGCGCTTTCCGAGGAGCGCCAGTCGATGATGCTGGAGGTGCGCGACCAGTTGCGGCCCGACGCCACCCAGCTTGGCCTTGATATCGACGATGTGCGCATCCAGCGTACCGACCTGACCAAGGAAGTCTCCGACCAGACCTATGAGCGCATGAAGGCGGAACGACTTGCTGCGGCCGAACTGATCCGTGCGCGAGGCAATGAGGCGGCGCAGCGCATTCGCGCCATCGCCGACCGCCAGGTTGTGGAACTTGAAGCGGACGCCCAGCGCGAATCGGAAATCCTGCGAGGCGAGGGCGATGCGGAGCGAAATCGCATCTTCGCCGACGCTTTCAGCAGAGACGAGAACTTCTTCGAGTTCTATCGTTCGATGAACGCCTACAGCAAGGCTCTGTCCAATTCGGGAACCACCATGGTGCTCTCGCCCGATTCGGATTTCTTCCGCTTCTTCAACAGTCCGGACGGAAACCTGAAGCGGGGTCCGGGACCCGGACTTGGCGCGCCGACGGCGACGCCAGGACCGGCGGCGGCTCAGTGAGGCGCGCCGTCGCGATCGCGTTCGTCCGGTCCTGAGCAAACCGATGCAATCGGGTTTTCTTGCGGAACTGGCGATCGGGATCGCGATGATGCTGGTTGTCGAAGGGCTGATTTATGCCGGTTTTCCAGGCGCGATAAAGCGCTTGGCGGAACAGGCCATCAAAATGCCCGACAATACGCTACGAAATTTCGGTATAGTCGCGATGGCTATCGGGATATTGATCATCTGGCTGATCAAAAGGTGACGAGCCCGTGGTTTGTACGAAAGGATCTGGCTGAATGAATTCCGTCCCGGTTGGAAAGACCGTCCTTGGTTATGCCGCCTCGCTCGCGATGGCCTTTTCGGTCGCGGTCGGCAGCATTGCGATCGCCCCACCCGCCAATGCGCAGGGGCCGGCCTCGGTCGCCGATCTCTCTGAAAAGCTGATCGGTGCGGTGGTCAATATCTCGACATCGCAGAAGGTCAAGCAGCGGCGCCCCAATCTCAAGGCGCCGGAGGGAAGCCCTTTCCAGGACTTCTTCAACGAGTTGTTTCCCGACAAGCAGCAGGAGGGTCCGAGCACACGCCAGTCGCTGGGCTCAGGCTTCGTGATCGATCCCTCGGGCATCATCGTGACCAATAATCACGTGATCGCCGACGCCGACGAGGTCACGGCCAATTTCTCTGACGGCACCAAGCTCACGGCCGAGGTGATCGGCAAGGACACCAAGACCGACATCGCGATCCTGAAAGTGAAGAGCGAAAAGCCGCTGCCTTTCGTGAAGATCGGCGATTCCAACAAGGCCCGAGTGGGCGACTGGGTGCTGGCGATCGGCAATCCCTTCGGCTTCGGCCGCACGGTCACCATCGGCATCGTCTCGGCCATCGGCCGCGACATCAATTCGGGACCGTATGACAACTACATCCAGACGGATGCCTCCATCAACAAGGGCAATTCCGGCGGACCGCTGTTCAACATGGATGGCGAGGTAATCGGTATCAATACGGCGATCATTTCACCCTCCGGCGGCTCGATCGGCCTCGGCTTCGCCATTCCCACCAGCCTTGCCAGCCACGTAATCGAGCAGTTGGAACAGTTCGGCGAGACGCGCCGCGGCTGGCTGGGCGTGCAGATCCAGACCGTGACGGAGGAAATCGGCGAGACGCTCGGCCTCGACACGCCGCGCGGCGCGCTGGTTGGCGACGTATCGCCCAGCGGGCCGGCCGAGAATGCGGGAATCAAGTCCGGGGATGTCATCCTCAAGTTCGACGGCAAGGACATCGCCGAGATGCGCGACCTGCCGAAGGTTGTCGCAGACACGCCGGTCGACAAGGAAGTGCCGGTCGTCATTCTGCGCAAGGGCAAGGAAGAGACCATCACGGTGAAGGTCGGACGGCTCGAGGACAGCGACAAGGAGGTCGCATCCTCTGAGCAGCCGGCGCAGGAGGATGAAGCGCCGGCGGACACCGACAAGGTGCTCGGCCTGACCCTGCGCGAGATCACGCCGGAAGACCGCGCCAGCGGCGATCTCGGCGAGGACGTCAAGGGCGTGCTGATTGTCGAGGTGGAGCCGGGAAGCTATGCCGCCGACAAGGGCATCGAGCCGGGTGAAGTCCTGGTCGAGGTCGGTCAGGAGCCGGTGGCGACGCCGGGCGATGTCGTCGCTCGGATCGACGCACTCAAGAAGGATGGCCGCAAGAGCGCGCTGCTGATGCTCTCCACCCAGTCGGGCGATCTGCGCTTCGAGGTGCTGCGCATCGAGGAATAGACGTCGGCCCTGCTGGCCGATGTCTTGCATCGAAACAGGGGGCGGCCGTTCGGGTCGCCCCTTTTCGTATTTTGGGGCTGGCCTGTCAGCCGGCGGAATTCAATTCGGCAGTTCGCGCCACTGTGCGGCGTCGAGTGAATAGACCACATGGCGTTGCAGATGCGGAAACGCCTCGGGAACAGCGGGATGGTTGAAATCGCGCGAGGCATCGCGGCGCAAGCCGATGCGCTCCATCACGGCGGTCGAGCGATGGTTGTCGTGGACGGCGAACGAGACGATCTCCTCGAGCCGCAGCGCCTCGAAGCCATGGCGCAGCCACGCCGTGGCCGCTTCGCAGGCATATCCCTTGCCCCAGTGTCGGCGGGCGAGCCGCCAGCCGATCTCGACCGTTCCATCAGGCAGATGCGGTTCCAGCCCGGTGCGGCGGATGCCTGCGAACCCGGCGCATTCCCCACTCGCCTTCACCTCGATCGCCGCGAAACCAAAGCCGAAGCGCGAGATTTCATCCCGCAACAAATCCATCACTGCGTCGGATTCCGTCCGGTTCCGCCGGAACGGGAAGAAGGTCATCACCTCCGCGTCGCTGTTGATCTCGTGAAACAGTTCGCGGTCGCCCTCGCGCCAGTTGCGAAGGATCAGCCTGCCGGTTTCAATTCCGGTCATGCCGCTTGCCTGGCGTGGGACGTGCAAATTCGTCGATCGCATAGCCTTGCAGGTAGAGCAGCGCCGTCAGGTCGCCATGATCGATGCGGATCTGCGCCTGTGCGGCGACGGACGGCTTGGCATGGGCGGCAACGCCCGACCCCGCGAGCGCCAGCATCCCGAGATCGTTTGCGCCATCGCCTACCGCGATGAAGTCGGCCGGCTCAAGCCCGCGCTCGCTCGCAATCGCAGCCAGTGCGTCGACCTTTGCCTGCCGCCCAAGGATCGGCTCGTGCACGACGCCCGTCAGCATCCCGTCGGCTTCTCCGAGAATGTTGGCGCGGTGCTCGTCAAAGCCGAGCATGGCGGCGACTGGGCCCGTGAAGCGCGTGAAGCCGCCGGAGACGAGCGCGGTCCATGCGCCGTTGGCGCGCATGGTGGCGACGAGCTCGGGGCCGCCCGGGGTCAGGGTGATGCGGCTCGCCACGACATCGGCAATCACCGAGACGGGCAGGGCCTTGAGCAGGGCGACACGCTCGCGCAATGCCGGCTCGAATTCTATTTCGCCGTTCATGGCGCGGGCGGTGATCTTTGATACCGGCTCGCGCAGGCCGACGAGATCGGCCAGTTCGTCAATGCATTCCTGCGCGATCATGGTGGAATCCATGTCCGCGATCAGGCCGCGCTTGCGCCGCCTAGCGCTGTCCTGGACCGCGACATCCACGGGCTGGCCGGCAATCACGGCGCGAAGGCGGGTTTCGGCGGTTTCGCGATCCGTGCTATCGGGGCCGTCTGGCAAGCGGATGTCGCAGGCTGTGCCCGGCGCGAGCCAGCGGATGGCCGAACCGCCAACCGCCTGGGCGGCCTGGTCGGCGAGGGTCTCGGACAGGATGGGGTTCTGCGGATTGGCGATCAGGGTGGCCACCAGCGTCATGGACAATGTCTCGCAAACAGGGATTGCGGCCGTAAATGCGGTCGGAACGGAGCGAATTCGTGGGTGAACGGCCGGATGCGATCCTGATAGCGGGGCCGACGGCGAGCGGCAAGAGCGCGCTCGCCATTGCGCTCGCCCAGCAGAGCGGCGGGGTCGTCGTCAATGCCGATTCCATGCAGGTCTATGATGTGCTTTCGATCCTCACCGCCCGCCCGGGTGCTTCCGACCTCGCCGCCTGCGAACACCGGCTCTACGGCCATGTGCCTCCGTCACAGGCCTATTCGGTGGCGCAATGGCTGGAGGCGGCGAGCGCCTGCCTTTTCGATCTCGTCGCACAGGGGCGCACGGCGATCTTCGTTGGTGGAACCGGGCTCTACTTCACGGCCCTCACGCAGGGCCTTTCGAGCATGCCGGCGCCGGCGCCGGAAATCCGCGCTGCCTGGCGGGCGAGGGCGATGACGGACCCGCAGGCGCTGCACGGGGAACTCGCCCGGCGCGACGGCGAAGGGGCAGGGCGCATCAGCCCCTCGGATACCCAGCGATTGGTGCGCGCGCTCGAGATCTTCGACAGCACCGGATTGCCGATCGGCCATTTCCAGCGCGAAGGCGCGCGCACGGCGCCGCTGGCGGGACTCAAGGTCGAGCGCCGGCTGCTGATGCCGGCTCGCGTGCGCCTGCATGCGCGCATATCCGCGCGGTTCGACGCCATGCTGGAAGCGGGCGCCGCGGACGAGGTGCGGGCACTGCTGGCGCTCGATTTGTCGCCGGACCTGCCGGCCATGAAGGCGATCGGCGTTCCGCAACTGGCCGCTTGGCTGCGCGGAGAGGTCCGGCTCGAAGATGCGGCGGAGGCGGCGAAGACCGCCAGCCGGCAATACGCCAAGCGACAGATGACATGGTTCCGAAACCAGTTCGGCGAGGACTGGGTCCTGAACGAGCAAGTCACCGATCCGGCGCGCGAAAGCTGAGGCGGCAGCCTTCGCGGCTTCCGCGACGGCGGGTGCGATTATTGTTCCCAACACGATGACGCAAAGGAATTTTTTGTTAACCGCATCCCTAAACCCGCTCTTCAAATATTGGGTGGTACCAAGCGTGACCGTTTGTCGAATAGTGGAAGAACGAGATGCGCGCTGCTTTCGCGGCAAGATATCCGGACTTCGTCATGGTCACCACGACGCTGTTCATACTGCTTGCCTGCATCCTGACAGCGATGGCCTATCTTGACGTCGGCAATCATGCGAAGGGGCATTCGGCCAGAACGGCCTTTACCTTCATGCGTGTTGCGGGCGAACTCAATTCCGCCGACCCGTTCGCCCAGATGCGGTTCGACGAGGAGGGCGTGCTGCGGCTCAGCCGACGCGTCAGCGAGGCGCGCGACCTGATCCGCCAGGGCGCGGAAGGCTCCGATGTCGAGATCTTCTCCGACCATCCCAATTTTGCCGGCGCTTCCGCCCGGCCCGACGATTTCCGGTTGAAGGCGCTCGCGGCGATCCGCTCCGGCAAGAGCCAATATGAGGGCGTGGAGCGCGATAACGGACGCGACTATTACCGTATCGCGGCTCCGCTTCTTGCGACTCAGGATTGTTCGGGATGCATTGCGGCGGGCGTCAAGGATTACAAGAAGGGCGACACGCTCGGCATTCGCGAGGTCGTCGTTCCCATCGATGACGAGGGCTCGGGTATTCTCGGCAAGCTGAAACGCGCCCTGGTGATGATGCTCGGGGCGCTGCTGGTCTTTCTGTGCCTGGTCGTACCGATGACGCGGCATAATCGCAGCGAGCGCGTCAAGATGCGCAACCTGGCCGATACGTTGGAGGTGCAGGCCTCGACCGACCCCCTCACCGGGCTGAAGAATCGCCGCTATTTCGAGGGCAAGCTCGAAGAGCTCGTCAGCCGCTACAATGAGGAGCAGTCGCCGCTTGGGCTTCTTGTCTTCGACCTCGACCACTTCAAGAAGGTCAACGACACACACGGCCATGATGCAGGCGACCTGGTGCTGCGCGAAGTCGCGCTGCGTCTGCGCGCCATCACGCGCGATGGCGATGTGGTCGCGCGGATCGGAGGGGAGGAGTTCGCGGTCATTGCGCCCGACGCCACAATGGACCAGTCATTGGTGATCGCCGAGCGCTACCGCGAAATGATCGGCGCGCTCAGGATCAATGTCGGCAAGGTGGTGCTGCGGCCGACGATCTCTGTCGGCGTGGCGACCAATATCGACGGCGGATTTCTGGCGAGCGATCTGTTCAAGGCTGCGGACCGCAAGCTCTATGAAGCCAAGCATGCCGGGCGTAATCGCGTGGCCGCCTGAGAACCTCTTTCCATCCCTCGACATTGCGGGTTGACGGGGGAAACGTTCGATACTACGGTGCGCCGGTCTAATGTAAGGTGACGCATGCTTCGTTGTGAAATTCTTGTGGTGAGTTGGCGCACACGCGTGGTGGGACGATAGTCCGCCGGCTTGAAGCAGCGTGTGCGCAGACCGAAGGCTCCGAAAGGAGCCTTTTTTGTTGCCTCGAACAGACCTTGCAACAGGGCTGCGGGGTTGGATGATGAAACGAACAGTTCGGACGGAACGGGGAAATGAGCAG
>JAUIBM010000159.1 GCA_030428345.1 Alphaproteobacteria bacterium
CGGCGAGATGCGTTGCGCATATTCGGCGCATTTTCGATCTGACTTTCAGTGGGGTCATGCGGCCAACTCCTAGTAGGGGGTTCGAGGCTCCACAAAATTGCGTTGCGTGAGAGAGCTAAGCGGACCACCAAATGCGAGTCAACATTATGACAGACAAAATTTCTTCGAAAACATCTGTCATTCCGCCTCGATCATACCCTTTGGAATGAGATATTCCTTTGCATGCGAGTGACGAAAGCCCCGCTCGATCACTGCTCCCGGCATGGTTTTTCGGGTGCAACGCCTTCCAGCCTTTCAAATAACATACTGTTTTTTCTCTATTTTATTCAACGACAGAGCAGCGCCTCTGATTTTTCCCGGCTTTCGCCCGCCGCCCGTGTCTCGGCCCAGGAACCAGATCGACGGATTTTCCGCGCACTTTGTGCATGACGGCGATTCGTGTCGACATTTACCTATGGTAAACAAGCGAGGAAATTTCGCATCCTTGCAAATGTCGCCAGATATTACAGCGAGAATCACGGAGATTTTTGCGGTTTTCGGCCACGCGCTCAGCCTAATCCCGGGCGGGACCCGGAATATTCTGTTTGACAAAATTGTCTGTCAAAAAATATGAATGGCGCACATGCATAACAGCGATCGAAGGGCATCGTGATGAACGAGCACAAACCCAATTCCGCCGCAGCACGCGACGTGCGCCATGTCCTGCATCCCTATACCGATGCGCGCCGTCACGAACAACGGGGCCCCACATTGATGGAGCGCGGCGAGGGCATCTATGTCTATGACGACGACGGCAATCGCTATATCGAGGGCCTGGCCGGCCTGTGGAGCGTCGCCGTGGGCTTTTCCGAGCAGCGCCTGGTGGACGCCGCGACGCGCCAGCTCCAGCGACTGCCCTATTCCCACATCTTCAGCCACAAGGCGCACGCGCCATCCATCGACCTGGCCGAAAAGCTTGCTCGGATGACCCCCGAGCGGCTCAACCATGTCTTCTTCACCAATTCCGGATCCGAGGCGAACGACACCGTCGTCAAGCTGGTGCGCTATTACAACAACGCCATCGGCCGGCCCGAAAAGAAGAAGTTCATTGCCCGACTGCGCGGCTATCACGGCATCACGGTTGCGTCGGGGAGCCTCACCGGCCTGCCCGTCAATCACCAGGATTTCGACCTTCCGATCGCCGGCGTGCTGCATGTTGGCTGCCCGCATCATTACCGCTACGCCCACGAAGGCGAGAGCGAGGAGGCTTTCGCCACGCGGCTCGCCGAAGAGCTGGAAGCACGGATCCTGGCCGAAGGCCCCGAGACCATAGCCGCGTTCATCGGCGAGCCGCTGATGGCCGCCGGCGGGGTGCTGCCGCCGCCCGCGACCTATTGGGAGAAGATCCAGGCCGTTTGCCGGAAACATGACATCCTGGTGGTCGCCGACGAGGTCATCACCGGCTTCGGCCGGCTTGGCACCACCTTCGGCAGCGATTTCTACGGCATCGATCCCGACATCATGGTGCTGTCGAAGCAGATCACTTCCTCGTACCAGCCGCTCGCCGCGGTGGTCATTTCCGATGACTTGTATGATGGCATCGCCGACAACTCGGCGCGGATCGGGAATTTCGGCCACGGGTTCACCGGTTCCGGCCATCCCGTCGCGACGGCGGTTGCCCTGGAAAACCTCAAGATCATCGAGGAACGCGGCCTTGTGCAGCGCGCAGCCGACCTGTCGTCGGCGTTGCTGGGCGGCCTGAACGCGCTTTGCGACCATCCGCTTGTCGGCGAGGTGCGCGGCGCCGGCCTGATCGCCGCGATCGAACTGCTCGCCGACAAGGACACCAAGGCGCCTTTCGATCCGGCGGGCAAGCTCGGCATGTTCGTCTACGAACAGGCCCAGAAGAACGGGCTGGTCATTCGCGCCATCGGCGACACGATCGCTTTCTGCCCTCCCCTCATCATCACGGAGGAACAGATCGCGGACATGATCGCCCGCATCAGCCGAACCCTCGAGGAGGCGGAAGTCTGGTCCGCTCGCAATTTGCGGTGAGCGGCGGTCCTTCAACCAGTGGACGGGAAGCGGCGCCGACGCCCGCCAATCTCGTCTTCATCCTGTCGGACGAGCACAACAGGAAGATCGCCGGCTGCTACGGGCACCGGCTGGTCCAAACGCCCAATCTCGACGCGCTCGCCGCGCGGGGCACGCTGTTCAAGAACGCCTATTGCAACAGCCCGATCTGCGTGCCGTCGCGCGCGGCGTTGGCGACCGGACGTTACGTCCATCGCATCGCAGCCTGGGACAACGCCGCTCCCTATCGCGGCGACATTGCCTCGTGGCACCACGCGGCGCGCGCCGCAGGCCATGAGACGGTCTCGATCGGCAAGCTGCATTTCCGCTCGAGCGACGACGACAACGGTCTTACCGAGGAAATCGCGCCGGTGCATGTGCACGGACCCGGCGACCTCAAGGGCCTGCTCAGGGTGCCAGGCTATCTCAGCGGGTCGGTTGCCAATCTCGCCCGCGATGCCGGCGTCGGCCGCTCTTCCTACTTCAATTACGATTGTGAGGTGGCGCGATTCGCCTGCGAATGGCTGGAACGTCGCGCGGCGCGGCCGCAAGCGCAGCCCTTCGCGCTATTCGTGAGCTTCGTTCTCCCCCATTTTCCGCTGATCGCCCCGGAAGAATTCTACAGTCTGTACGAGAGCTATTCGCTGGATGAGCTTCGCGAGGGGCTGGATGCCCCGGCGTCCAGTCATCCCGCACTGGCGAGCATGCGCGAGACATTCGCCCATGACGATCATTTCGACGACGAGACGCGAGCGGTCGCGCTGCGCGCCTATTTCGGCATGGTAACGGCGCTGGACCAGCATGTCGGCCAGGTGGTGTCGGCGATCGACGCTCTCGGCCTGACCGGCAAGACCCGCATCATCTACGCCAGCGATCACGGCGACAATCTCGGCAGCAGGGGAATGTGGGAGAAATCCCTGATGTTCGAGGACTCCGTCGGGATCCCCTTGATCGGCGTCGGAGCCGGATTTCCGGTACGCACCGAGACAACACCGGTTTCCCTGATCGACATCGCGCCGACGGTTCTTGACGCGCTGGGCATCCGCTCACCGGATTTTCTGCGCGAACTCGACGGCAAGTCGTTGTTCGAGATCGTCGAGGGCCCCGACCCCGACCGTGTCGTCTTTGCCGAGTACCATGCGGAACATGCGCGGAGCGGAACGTTCATGGTCCGTCGCGGCCGGCACAAGCTGATCCACTATGTCGGCTTCGCCCCGCAGCTCTTCGATCTGGAGTCCGATCCCCTTGAACTGGATGACGTTTCGAACCGGGCAGACAAATCCGGCGTCCTCGCCGAACTCGAGACGCAATTGCACCGGATCGTCGACCCCCAGGCCGCAAGCGAGCGTGCCTTCGCCGACCAGGCCGAACTGATCCGCGCACATGGCGGGTCGGAAGCAATCGCAAACACCCCCGACCTGCCCTTCACACCCGTACCGGCCACGTCGAAGCCGAGTTCCGGGAATGCGACGGATCTGCCCTGACCCGAGCGATCCTGTCTTCACAGACAGGTTGAGGTTCCATGACTTCCACAACGCGAGGCCATTCGGGCCCGCTTTATGCCATCCTGGCGCGCCCCAATGCCGGCACGGCGGGAACGTCGCCCTTCGTCACGAGCGTCAATGCGGACGAACTGCCAGCGACCTTCGGCGCCGGTCTGGACCTGTTCGCCGCAAACGGGACGACGTTGCGCGCCAGCTACGGGCTGGAGGCGGAGGAGCACAGCCGTGCACATACCCTCGGCCTAAAGGCCAGTATTGCGTTCCAGGTGTGGAACCTCGCCAGATTGTCCTTTCGACCCGCATAGCCGTGATCATCGCTGCGGCGAGCCGCGGCGATCATCACCACACGACCGGATGCGTTTCTCCGGTCGCGACGTTGACGAATCCCTCAGGCGCGTTTTGCCCGGGCGCGACGAGCACCCAGCGCCAGGGCGCGCAGGTGAGCGTGGCGAACGCCAGGCGCTCCGGAAAGCCCGCCCACCAGCGCGGCGAGGAAGAGGGTTCGAACATCCATTCGATCTTCTCCCCCTCGCGATAGAGCGCCTGCATCTCTGCATCGAGCTCCGTGGCGGACCGGCAGGACATCAGCCCGGCGATCTCGTAGCGCACCGTCGCCACAACCTCGTTGGCGCGCACCAGCGCCCAGCCGCCGCCGATCTCGGCCAGCGCGTTGACCGCCCGCGCCATGGCCTCGTCAGACGAGCCGACGCACCAGATGTTGTGCTTGTCATGGGCGAGCGAGGAGGCGAGCGCGCAGTCCGGATCGCGCGGGCCGGTTCCGGCCCAGAACATGCGCGATACCGATTTGCGCCCCGAATAGCGGTCCACGATCGAGAACTTGGTGACGTTGCGCCCCGAATCGCGCTGCACCTCACCGTCCGCCACCGGCAGTTCGTAGGTCAGGAAATTCTCCTCCCAGAAGAACGGCTTGAGGACCGCGGCCTGCATGGTCTCGCGCCCCGGCTCGGCGGCGATGGCGAAATCGGCGGCGGTCACCGGCTCGCCGATATCGACCGTGTTGCGCGCCCAATCGGGCCAGTCGATCCGCGGCACCGGCGCGATACAGGCGCCGCCCCTGGATACCTGGCGCCCATCCGCCCAGACTTCCTCGATCCTGAAGGCTTCCAGGTCCGATAGGAAGACGATGTCGGCGAAGCGGCCGGCGGCGAGCGACCCGACCCAGGGCGTCAGACGCATGTGGCGCGCCGGATTGATCGTGACGCACTGGATGGCGATCTCGGGCGCCAGGCCGGACTCTATGGCAAGGCGGACATTGTAGTCCGTCGCGCCCTTCTGCAGGGTCTCCGAGGCGCTGCGGTCGTCGGTCGCGAACGCCACCTGCGACCAGTCGGCAAGGCCGCGCTCCAGCAGTCCCTTGATGATCTGCGGCATCGAATGCGGCCGCAATTCCATGAACAGGCCGTGGCCGAGCTTGTCCCAGAACTCCTCGGGCGTCCAAGCCTCATGGTCGGAGGAAAGGCCGGCAGCAGCGAATGCGTTGATGGCCGGCAGGTCCCGCAGCCCGGCGGCATGGCCCTCGATGACGCCCCGCTGCTCAAAGGTCGCCTCGATCATGCCCCAGAGCCGTTCGTAGGAGGGGTTGCGCGGGTCCCAGACCGCCGGCCAGTCCATGACCTCGTCGAGGCCGGCAAGCATGAGGCTGTCCTTCAGGAAGGCGGCCTGTTCGTCATAGCCGAACCAGCCGCCGCCATGCTCATAGGCCGTGGGCGGCACGGCCGATCCCGGCAGGGGAAAGATCTTGAGCGGCGAGCCGGCGGCCCGCGCCGCCAGCCAGAACTCCAGCGTTCTCGATCCGCGCACATTGGAAAACTCGTGGCTGGCCTCGCAGGTCCAGGTATTGCCGTGCGGCAGGACGAGCGCGGCCTCCCATTCCGGCGTCAGGTGCGAACTCTCGATATGCTTGTGCACCTCGCCAAGGCCCGGAACGGCCATGAGGCCGGGTCGCGCTTCGCGGCCTTGCGCCTCTCCCCGCCAGGAACCGGCCGGCCCGACATAGGCGATGCGCTCGCCCTTGATGACGATTTCCTGATCGTCCCGCCAGGTACGGGTGGCGACGTCCAGGAGGCGGCCAACCGAGAGCACGAGATCGGCCGGGCTCTTGCCGAGCGCGACCAGCGTCAAGTCCTGTCGGATGCGGACCTCCGTCTTAGCGTCAATCACGAAAACCTCCCTTCAATCGGATCATTCAGTGCGAGAGTGCCGGCCTGCGTCGGCAAACGATTGAGGCGAACCGTTGCGGAACAATGCCGGGCTGTCGAGATCGAATTCGCCTGTTTGGGCGAGGCGCGTGCCGCAAACGACGAATATCACTTTCGCGCACCGCAAGGCCATAACGCCATGGATCCCGACCCGGCGCGGGGTCGAACAACCGCGTCAGCCCGAACGCGATAACGGGGTTTCAGATTTCCGCCAGGCTGTCGTCGCGGCTGGTGAAGCTGGCGTGTGCGCCGGCCTTGCGCATGTCCGCCCAGGCGCGGCGCAACATCGCGGTGGTGATCGCCTCGGTCCTGGCGACGTCACCCGCACCGATGCTGGCGACCATCTGGCGGTTGGCGGTAATCATCCGGCCGATGGTTTCGCTTGACCTTCCGTAGATCCAGTACCGATAGCGCAGCGCCGGCTTGTTGAGGCTGTCGAGCAGCTTCTGCAGAACCGGATTGTCGCAATAGGCGTGCAGTGCGTCGGTCAGCGCCACATTCGCGTCGAACGCCGCTGGAAAGTCGCCGCAATTGTGGCTGTCGGCCATGGCGTCGACATGCTCGTTCAGTTCGCGCGCGACGCGGCCGTGATCGGGCCGGGCCGCGATCCGGGCCGCCGCCGCCGCCTCGAGCGGCACGCGGCAGGTGAAGATGTCGTCGAGATTCTTGAGCGACATCTCCGCGACGCGAACGCCATATCGCGGTTTCTTCACCAGCAGGCCGTAGTTCACCAGAAGCTGCAGGGCTTCGCGCAATGGTGAGCGGGAAACGCCGAAGCGCAGGCACAGCTCGGTCTCGACGAGTTTCTGGCGCGGCTCGAACGTGCCCCGGATGATCTCGCTCTCCAGACGCTGGGCGACCGCGCGGCTGATGGGCGCAGCCTCCACCACATCCTCGTCCCAGGAAGCTGTGCTCTCTCCCGGCATCAATATCTCTGGACCTTGAGGCCGATGATCCGGTCGGCCACGACAATCACGATCAGGGTCAGCAGGATGCTGAAGGTCGAGACGGCGGCTGCCTCCGGCGTGAAGTTGAAC
>JAUIBM010000160.1 GCA_030428345.1 Alphaproteobacteria bacterium
GAGTCCCAAGTCGTAACCGTGCGGGATTCCTGGCGAGAATGCCAACATGGCGATGAAATGCGTTGCCCAGATGCCGATACCGCTGGCGGCAGCAGCAACGCCGATCCACAACAATCGGCGAACACCCTGGATACTGCGGGCGTGGGCGAACAAGCTGATCGCCGCCAGTGAGGCAACCACGCAAATTGCGATCGCCAGCCCCACCATCGGCAGATCATGCTGGGTCACCAGGCAATTATAGACGGTCAACATACGCTACCCACCTGACGCGAACGACTTGAATGCCAGTGCGTATAAATGCTGTGACTTAAGAATCGGTGGCAAAATTCCGACGATTTCGGCTGATTGACCTAAGTGCGCCTGCAATTAGATGATTCCCTGGATGGCCATCCGCGTCTTCACAAAGGATTAGGATCTCGTTCAACACGCTTTGGCGATTGAAAGTTCCCTTCGGTTTGTACGCCCGAGCATGGGGAAAGATGGTCTTGGCCATCTCTCCCCCGCCAATGCCGCCTGCGCCATGGCAGGGCCGCCCGCTCGCAAGACGGGGTCTCTTGTTTCTCTGTTTTCGCTTGAGCCGTCCCGCCCCCGCTCGCCGCGCAGCCCGGCCATGCTCGCCGGCATTGGCCCCCCTCTCTGCCGCGCGCTCGCGCGCCCCCGGAAGGCATGCCGGGCGCATGCCTTCGGCATTCAAGCGAGAAAGGGAAAAGATCATGGCAAGGACATCGAACAAGGTGAAAGCCGCCGGCAAGGCGGCGCATAATCGGGCGCAATCGGCTGGTCGGGCCAAAGGCGTGGAGACGGAGATCGCCCCTCATATGGACGCGGTAGGGACAGAGAAACCGGAAGCAGTGGCGGTCGCGCGGACAACGAATGCAAGTCAGGTTGGCGCTGGCGTTGCAGCAACGCCGGAACAGGACGCAGCGGCGGAGACGGCTGTTGCCGTCGAGGTTGGCGCGGCCGCTGCCCCAACGCCACAAGCCGATTTGGGCGTGCCGGCATCGGGCTTAATGGAAGGACCGTCCACCGTCACAGGCGACGACTTGAACAAGGAAACGGGTGCAGGTGCGGCGACGGGCACGCAATTGTTCGTGCCGCTCAACAAGCTGAAGAAATCGCCCCGCAATGCCCGCAAGACCGGCCACTGCGAGGCGAGCATCGAATTGCCGCCAAGGGCATGCTGCAGAACCTCGTGGTTGAGCCGGAATACGATGCGAATGGCGAAGCGACGGGCTGCTATTTCGTCACCATCGGCGAAGGCCGGCGGCAGGCGCAATTGCTGCGCGTCAAGCGCCGGCAGATCAAGAAGACCGAGCCGATCCGCTGCGTCCTCGACACCGCCAATGATCCGCACGAGATCAGCCTTGACGAGAACGTCACTCGCCAAGCCATGCATCCGGCCGACCAGTTCGAGGCGTTCCGCCAATTGAGCGAGGAACGCGGCTGGAGCGCAGAGGAAATCGCCGCCCGCTTCGGCGTCACCGCTCATGTGGTGCGCCAGCGCTTGCGGCTTGGGTCGGTCAGCCCAAGATTGATGCAAACCTATCGCGATGGCGGTCTCACCCTCGACCAGTTGATGGCCTTCGCCATCACCGCAGATCATGACCGGCAGGAACAGGTGTTCGACGCCCTGCAATACAACAGGGAACCCTATTTCATCAGGCGCGAACTGACCCGCAGCCATGTCGGGGCCAAGGACCGCAAAGCCGTGTTCGTGGGGGCGCAAGCCTATGTCGAAGCTGGCGGCACGATCCTGCGCGATCTGTTCACCGAGGATGGCGGCGGCTATCTTGAGGATGCCGCCTTGCTGGACCGGATGGTCTTCGCCAAGCTTGAGACCATTGCCGAGGCGGTCATTGAGGCCGAGGGCTGGAAATGGTTCGAGGTGCATGTCGACTTTCCCCATGCCCACGGCCTTCGCCGTGTCTGGCCGCAAAGCGTGGCATTGTCCGACGAGGACGCGGCGGCGCTGACGGTGGCAGTCGAGGCATTCGCGGTTTTGTCCGAGGAATGGGACAGCGCCGAGGAATTGCCCGAGGAGATCGATGCGCAATTCGGCGAGCTTGAAGCCGAGATCGACCGGCTCGAGGCCAAGCGTCAAGCCTATGACAGCGAAGACATTGCGCGCGGCGGCGTCTTTGTCGGACTGAACCATGATGGTTCTGCACGCATCGAACGCGGCTTCATTCGCCCGGAAGTCGCCCAACAGGAACTTTCCTCGCACGCAGATGCGGGTGGTGAAGGCAGGCGTGGGACCGAGAATGGGCGCATCGTTGCCGGCGTGCGGATCACCGAGGACGGCGAGATCATCGATGGCCCGGAAGGTGTCGGGAATGCAGAAGATGCACAGCCGGATGAGCCGGGCGATGACGGCAAGCCGGTTTCCGATGCGCTCATTCGTGACCTGACGGCGCATCGCACCCTTGCATTGCGTCTGGCGCTGGGCGAACAGCCGCAAATGGCGCTGGTCGCCGTCACCCATGCCTTGGCGGCGCAGGCCTTCTATCGTGGCATGGAAGCCCATTGCCTCGAATTGCGCTGGACCAGCAGCCATCTTGCCGCCTCGGCCGACGGCATCGAGGACACCGCTGCCGCCAAGGCGCTGGCGGATCGGCATGCGGCTTGGGCGGCGGAACTGCCGCGCGACATCGCCGGGCTTTGGGACCACGTAGCGGCGCTGGGCGCATCGCGTTTGATGGACTTGTTCGCCCATTGCGCCTCCCTTTCTGTCAATGCGGTCAAGCAGCCTTGGGAGCGCAAGCCGCTAGCCCTTGTGACCGCCGAAAAACTCGCGTCGGCGCTCACCCTCGACATGGCGGCGCATTGGCAGCCGACCGCAAATTCCTATCTGGGACGGGTCACCAAGGCGCATATCATTGCCGCTGTGCATGAGGCAGTATCGAGCGAAGCGGCGGAGCGGATCGCTTCGCTCAAGAAGCCGGACATGGTCGAAGCGGCGGAACAATTGCTGGCCGGAACCGGATGGCTGCCTGTGGTGTTGCGGACCGATGAGGCTGCGACGCCTGACGGGACCACTGCTCCGGAACAAGTCCTTGCGCAGGCGACCGCTGAAGACACTGACGGCGAAGCGCGGGAAGAACCGACCGACACCGGACATTTCGGCACGGAACAGGCAGATGAGACCGATCCTGTTGCAGAAACCGGATCGGCGACGGCCCAAGACAAGGTCGTCGCATCATCCGGCGATGATCCGGACGACTTGGCAGGCTTGCATCCGGCAGATGACGCCCGAGACCGGAACACAACGCCCCGCCAAGCCGCCGAATAGCGCAAGTGGCGGGGCCGTAAATCACGGCTCCGCCAACACAACGCGTTTGGCGAATTTTTTTGCAGCGATAGCAGTTTCGGCAGCGCCCGGCCGCCGCTCCCCGGCCTCTGCGATCACCTGCACTCGATGGGCGTGAACGATAGCACTACATCAATGCCTGCTAAGACTGCCATCAGGGCGTTAACGCGAGCATGTCGCTCCGCTCTCTTCAGATGCGATGGCGAGGCCCTTTTGCTGCAGGGGGCGACACAGTGAACCCGCTTCCCCAAGCGCCGAATTGAGGATTGATCGCCTCGGGCAATTCCTCGGCGCCGTCCCATTCCTTGGACAGAGCCGCGAATCTCTCGACTGCCGCCGTCAGCGCCGCAGCGTCCTCGTCGGACATCCCCCACACCCGACAATCATCAACGATCCCCTTGCCAGTCTCAAAGGCATCCCCAGTGTAGATTGGCGGAAGGTTCTGGATTTCCGGGAAATGGCGGGAAAAACCGGGAACTGGTGAAAATTGCCGATAGATCAAGGGCATGAACGGTCTGAGAGCGGATCGCGCGATCGGCGGAATTGACGCCTGAGGCTGGAGAAGTCGGCGGGGGCGCGATGTTCGGGCGGTGTGCGGCGAAGGGCTCGAATGGCGCTTGAAAGCGCCTTGAGAGGCGGCTGAGAGCGCCTTGCAGGCCATTGAAACTTAGGACCTTGCGGCGGCGGGCGCCCTGGATGGCGCAAAACCCAAATCCAACCCGGACCTTGCGTCCGGATAGGGCGTGGCGGGCGCGGCAGTGCGGACAATCCGTTGGATATCAGGGGCTTGCGCCGGGTGGTGCGGGGCAATGGCGGCGATCGGGCGCGGCGACAACCCGGACAGGGGCGCGGGGCTGGCGGGGCGGCTTGCGGTTGCGTAAGCGGCATCATGGAACCGGCATGATCCGGACAGACCGCCCACCCGGACACCCGCCCGCCCCCGCACGCAGCCTCGGGCCGCCTCAGGCCGCCTCAGGCCGCCCTTGCCGGGACGACCTGGTTCCGCCCGCCCGCCTTGGCGGCGTACAGCGCCCGGTCGGCGGCGGTCAGCGCACGCGCGAACCCGCCCGGCCCGTCCCAGACCTCGCAATAGCCGATGCTGATCGTTATCCTGAGCGCAATGCCGCGGATCTCGGTCGTCGCCGCCTCGACGGCATCGCGAATGCGCTCGGCGACCTTCCTCGTGTGATCGGCGTCCTGGTCCGGCAGGACCAGCGCAATCTCCTCCCCGCCATAGCGCGCAACAAGGTCTCCGGGCCTCGCATTGCTGGCGACGATCGAGGCGACGCGGCGGATGATCTCGTCGCCCGCCTCATGGCCGAACGTGTCATTGACCCGCTTGAAATGGTCGAGGTCGATCAGCATGATCGCGCAGGGCTTGCCCGCCCGCACCATGTCTTGCGCCATTGCCGGACCCTGCTCGTCGAAGACGCGACGGTTGAGCAGGCCGGTCAGCGCATCGGTTCTTGCCTGGGTCGCCAGCTTGCGCTCGCGCAAATATTGCGAGGCGCGCTTGTCAAGGATCGCGATGGCGATGAGGACGCCGAGGAAATTGCCGATCGCAAATGGAATCCCCGTCCTTGACAGGATGTCGATCGCGATGGGGAAGGGCAGCACGAACACGCTGACCATCGCCGCGTTCGAGGCAATTGCGATGGCGAGACACCGCAAGGGGGTCATCGCGACAAGCGCTCGCCAATGCGCAATGCACAGCCCGACCGCGGTCGATATCACGATCCCCGTCACGCCGGCCCAAACCCCGGCGCCGCCGGTCCACAGCCGAAAGACCAGGGCGCAGGCCGCCGTCGCCAGCGCCGCCGGCGCGCCGCCATAGGAGGCGACGAGCACCAGGAACACATGGCGCAGATCGATGACCAGGCCCGAACTCATCTGGATCGGGAAGCTCATGGTAAAAAGGGCTCCGGCGCAGAAGACCAGGCTGGTGGCAGCCAGCTTGATCCGGCCCGATCGGCACTTGCGAAGCGCCATTTCGTGAAGATAGGTGGCGACGGCGATGATGCCGAACCCCTGAAACAGCGCAGCGATGATTTCCTTTGCCAACAATGATGTTCATCCCGTTCGGGGCACCCGGCAGAACCCGGATTCCTGCTTCGCTCCCAGGGACAATGGACGCACAAAACCGTTAAGAAATCGCATGCTCTTGCGTAAGGTGCGAGGCATCTCCGGCGGGCCGCTGGCCGGGGTCATGCGGGCAAGTGCGGCGCGCGGTCAGGCCGGGGTCCAGGACGCCGGCTCGCCGCCAAGCCCGGCCCAGGGCGTCGTCTCGACATCCTCGCAAACCGTCAACTCTACCCCTGCGCGGCGCAGAATCGTTCGCATGAGCCTCTGGTTCCACAGGAACTGCCTACCGCCGATGACGACGACGCGATCCTTCGTGCGAATTCGGTAGGCGCTGGTGGGGAAGAGGCCGAAAGGCGGCAGCCAGTAATATTCATTCCTGAAGTCTACTCCGCACACCGCCGACCAGGATTCGTCCAGCCGCTGCATCGGCGGCGTCTGCATTGCCCGCCAGGTGGGAATGCAGAGCTGGAGGCGCTCCGGAGACAAGGTGATGCGGCTTTGCGAGGAGGCCCAGCCGTTCAGCAGCAGGATGATGCCGAGCACGAGCCCGGGAAGCGTGATGCAGAAGAAGACCCACCATGGATCGGGCAGGAAGATCGTGCACAGGACGACCGCGCCGAGCTCCAAAAATGCCAACAACAGGAGCAACCAGCCCAGGAGCCGGGCGGAATGCGTCTGTGTTGGCTCCTCCTCGATCGTCATCGCGGCGACAGCATGCCATTTCTCGTGCGGCCTTGCCAGTGCGCTATCTGAGCCATAGCACCAGCGCCAAGGAGATGCCCGTGACGGCCACCGCCCAGAAGATCATTTCCGGCCAGCCCGGCTCCGGGCCGCCCTAATCGGGTGATTTTTCGTAACCGGACATGCCCTGCCCTCACCTGTGAAACCGCGCGATCCCCGGCGTCAGACACCGCGCAGCGGGATAGAGGTGGCGCGCGGTCGTCTTGCGACTGCCGCAATCGCCACAGCGAAACCGCCCGGCGAGCTGCGGCGCCGTGAATGGGCGCAGCCGCTCGGGCATCAATTGCGGGTAATAGTAAGCATCCCTGCCGCAGCCATTGCAATGCAGCAGCAGCACGCCCTGGAGTTCGATGATGGTGGCGATCGAAGGCGGGCCGACGGCCATGTGAATGTCCCCGTGTCAAAGCCGCCGCGATGTGGAACATATTCTGCCTTCGGCACGCCGCAAGAGAAAACTCGATTGGCTGGGGATTGGCTGTTTGGCACATCGCGAGCATCGCCGTTGCAAAGCAGGCGCGCGTCTGGTGATCCGCGATCTTCACTGCGGCCTGGGATCAGGCTCCGCGCAGCAGTTCTTGCGGCGTAAAGCCGTCGCGCACCTCGACCAATAGCAGGTCGCGGTTGCGGATGGTCGGCGACATTGAATCGCCGGCCGCT
>JAUIBM010000161.1 GCA_030428345.1 Alphaproteobacteria bacterium
CCACCCAGATTTCGCTGCAGCACCACGGCATGATCATCGTCCCGCTGTCCTATGCCTATCAGGGCCAGATGGGCACCGACGTCGTGCGCGGCGGCGCGCCCTACGGCATGACCACGATGAGCAATGGCGACGGCTCGCGCATGCCTTCCGAGCAGGAACTGGAAGGCGCGACCTTCCAGGGCAAGCGCGTCGCCTCGCTGGCGATCAAGCTGCACGGCTGAGCCTTTCGGCTTCGCACGATCCGGCCGGGCCGGATGAGACGGGCGCTCCGCAAGGGGCGCCCGTTTTGCTTTCCCGGCCGCGGCCAGCGTTTCGCGCCAAGGAGCGCCGGAAGACCGATTGCCGATTTGGCAACGGGCTTTGCTAAACTTTCTTCTTTATTAGAACGCGATGGGGCGGCATCCTCTCGACGTAGCAAGGCGTGCAGGCGGTGATCGCCGCCTGTAGACGTCAAAAAGGAGAGGGTACGATGCCGCAAATCTTGAGAAGCAGACGTCAATTCCTGCAGGGCGCAGCCGCAATCGGGGGGATCGCCGCCACGCAAAGCCTGATCGGCGTCACGCGCGCCTCGGCGCAGGCGCCGGCGAAGGTCACCATGCAATTGGGTTGGCTCGCCTCCAACGGCATTCTCGGCGAAGTCGTCGCCATGAAGAAGGGCTTCTACAAGGACGCGGGCGTCGAACTGGAGATCACCCCCGGCGGCCCCAATGTCGACGGCGTCGGCGGCGTCGCGGCCGGACGCTCCACCCTCGGACAGACCTCGTCCAGCCCCTCGGTCATGCTGGCGCGCTCGGCGGGCATCCCGATCAAGGCGTTCGCGGCCGGATACCAGAAGCATCCCTTCACCTATTTCTCGCTCGCCAAATCGGCGATCCGCGAGCCCAAGGACATGATCGGCAAGACCATCGCCACCCAGCCGACGGCCTATATCCTGCTGCGCGCATTGCTTGCCAAGAACGGCATCAAGGAAGACCAGGTCACCATCGTCAACATGGGTTCGGACATGAACCAGCTGATCACCGGCCAGGCGCAGGCCGTGACCGGATGGTCGACCAACACCAATGCGCTGAAGATCCTGGGCGACGACCGCGTCGACCTGGCGCTCTGGGACACCGGCATCCAGCTCTACGCCAATGTCTATTTCGCCACCGACAAGACGCTGGGCGAGACGCCGGACGTGCTGGAGAAATTCATTACCGGATCGGCGCGCGGCTGGGGCTACGCCAAGGAAAACCCGGAAGAGGCGGTTTCCATGCTGGTCGAGGCCTATCCGAACCTCGACAAGGCCAGCGAACTCGACGCGGTCAAGCCGGTGCTGGAATTCTCCTTCAACGAGACCACCAAGGAGCAGGGCTGGGGCGCGATGAACCGCGCGAACTGGGAAGCGCAGGTCGAGACCTATGCCTCGCTCGACCAGTTCAAGGGAACCGTGCCGACGGTCGACGACGTCATGACGCTGGCGATCCTCGATGCGACCGCCGACATCCGCAAGCAGGTAGGCTGACGGTCATGGCGGTTGCTGCGCTGGAAAAGGAGTCCGCCGAAATGGCGTCTGCCGCAAACCCACACAAGCCGGCAGTTTCCATCAAGGGTCTCGACGTTACCTTCGGTGGCGGCGAGGGCGCAGTGACCGCCTTGTCAGGCATATCGGTCGACATCCCGCAAGGCTCGCTCGTCACCATGCTCGGGCCTTCTGGATGCGGGAAGTCGACCCTGTTGCGGGCGATTGCCGATCTCGTGCCGGCGAGCGCCGGCGAGATCGCGGTGCTCGGCCGCACGCCCGAACAGGCGCGCAAGGAGCGCAACTTCTCCTTCGTGTTTCAGGATTCCACCCTGCTGCCGTGGCGCAGCGCTATCGACAATGTTCGCCTGCCGCTGGAAGTCGGCGGCGGGGGCAAGGCGCATGCCGAGCCGGAGGCGCTGCTAGAACTGGTGGGCCTCAAGGGGCGGGAAAAGGCCCTGCCGGCCGAATTGTCGGGCGGCATGCGCCAGCGAGTTTCGATTGCCCGCGCGCTGGTGACCAAGCCGAAGATCCTGCTGATGGACGAGCCGTTCGGCGCGCTGGACGAGATCACCCGCGACAAGCTGAACGAGGAATTGCTGCGCATCTGGCAGGAGACCGGAACGACGGTGATGTTCGTCACCCATTCGATCCCCGAGGCCGCGTTCCTGGGGCAATATGTGCTGGTCCTCGCCTCCCATCCGGGCCGGGTGAAGGAGTTCATGCCGATCGATCTGCCCTATCCGCGCAAGCTCAAGCTGCGCGACACGATCGAGTTCGTTCGCATCACGGCGCATCTGCGCCAATTGCTGGAGGAATGCTGATGGCCGACGCAACCGTGCAGACGGTCGCCCGGGCCCCGCGCCAGCCCTCGCGCCGGTGGCCGGCGATCGAGGACAAGCTGCCGTCGATCATCGCCGCGATCGGGCTTGTGGCGCTTTGGCAATTGATCGTCTGGGGATTTTCGGTGCCGACCTACATGGCGCCGGGGCCGCTGGACGTGATCAACGCCTTCCACGAGAACGCCGCAACCCTGTGGAACAATTTCTGGCCGACCCTGTTCGAGGCGGCGCTGGGCTTCGTGTTCGGCAATCTCGTTGCGATCCTGCTCGCCATATTGTTCGTCTACAGCGGCACGGCCGAGCGCGCCTTCTATCCGATCGCGGTGTTCATCAACACCATCCCGATCATTGCCGTCGCGCCGATCCTGGTGCTGATCTTCGGCAATGGCTATCTGCCCAAGGTGATCATCGCCGCGCTGATCTGCTTCTTCCCGACGCTGGTCAACATGGTTCGCGGCCTGAAGGCCGTGCAGCCGGCGACGCTGGAGCTGATGCGGGTGCTTTCGGCTTCCGGCTCGGAGGTCTTCTGGAAGGTGCGCATCCAGAGCTCGCTGCCCTTCCTGTTCGCGGCCCTGAAGATCGCCAGCACGACCTGCGTCATCGGGGCCATCGTCGCCGAATGGATCGGCTCCAATTACGGCCTGGGCGCGCTGATCATCGAGGCGACCTACAATTTCCGTTCGCCGCTGCTCTACGCCACCGTCTTCGTGGCGGCGTTGCTGGCGGTGAGCCTGTTCGTGATCGTCAGCGTGGCGGAGAAGAAGCTGATCCGCTGGAAATCGCAGGAAGTCCACTAAGGCCCTCCGCCACGCGCGGAGACATCATCCGGGCCGCACACCAGGCCCGGTCTAGAACCGACATTGAACTGGAGGAACCCCATGGTTGCGCCGACGATATCCGAAGCCATGCGCAATACGAGCGTTGCCGATCGATCCGATGTGGTGGTCGTCGGCGGCGGGCCGGCCGGAATTTCCGCCGCTGTTTCCGCCGCCCGGAACGGCGCCAGCGTCACCCTGCTCGAGCGCTATCCCTATCTCGGCGGACTTGCTTCAGGCGGCATGGTCCTGGTGCTCGACGACATGCACAACGACACCGAGGTCACCGTGCAGGGCATCTGCATGGAGATGATCGACCGGATGCGCGCCTGGGGCCTGTGCGTCACCCCGCCCGACGCCGAGCGCATGCCCGGCGTACGCGAGACCGACGCCATGTGGCGCAAATGGTCGCGCTGGGGCCTGTTCGATTTCCACACGCAATCCATGCCGCATCCGGTGTGCTTCTCGGCGGCCTTCGACCCGGACGCCTACAAGCGCGCATCCTATGCGATGATCGCCGAGTCCGGCGTCAAGCTGCGCCTGCACAGCTGGTTCTCCTCGGCGATCGTCGAGGACGGCCGCATCAAGGGCGTGATCTGCGAGACCAAGGAAGGCCGCCAGGCGATTATGGCCGATGTGGTGATCGACGCCACCGGCGATCTTGATGTCGCCGCCAGCGCCGGCGCGAAGTTCCAGGAAAGCTCGTTCATCCTGACCACCGTTTCGCGCTGGGGCGGCGTCGACACCGACCGCGCCGAAGCTTTCCAGTTCGACGAGCCGGAGCGCTTCGCCAAGCTGGACCACGAAGCCAAGCGGATCATCGGCGGGTGCTGGAACTATTGGTGGCTGAAGACGCCACTGCCCGGAATCATCTGGCTCAACTGCCCGCACATGCCCAAGCTCAGCGGCATGAAGGTCGACGACCTGACCGCAGCCGAATTCGAGGGCCGGGGGCGGATGGAAAAGCTGATGAAGTTCGCGCGCGAGAACTTCCCCGGATTCGAGAATGCCTATGTCGTGGACTTCGCGCCGCAGACCGGCGTGCGCCAGACGCGGATGCTGGAAGGCGAATATGTGGTGACGAAGGAAGACGTGACTTCGCGCCGCCATTTCGCCGACACGGTGTGCCGCGGGCGCGACTACTACACGCCCTATCGCGCGCTTCTGCCGGTCGAGGTGGACCAACTGCTGGTCGCCGGCAGGCACTATTCGGCGACCGCGCAGGCGCAGAAATCCAGCCGCGAAATCCCCCCCTGTATGGCCATGGGCGAGGCGGCTGGCGTCGCCGCGACCGTGGCTCTCAATGCCGGCGTGACGGTGCGCAAGGCCGATGTGCGCAAGATCCAGACGCTGATGCGCGCACAGGGCGCGGATCCCGGAGACGTGCCCTCCGCGAACGCCAAGCTGATGCCGGAGGCCGCCGAATGACCAAGCTACCCCTGGACGGCGTGCGCGTGATCGACTTCACGCAGGTGATGCTCGGTCCGTGCTGCACGCAGATGCTGGCCGATTACGGCGCCGACGTCATCAAGATCGAAAAGGAGAAGATCGGCGATCTGTCGCGCTGGTCGCTCGGCTCCGATCCGGATGGGCTGAACAATCCGGTGTTCTCCTCGCTCAACCGCAACAAGCGCAGCGTGGCGCTGGATCTCAAGACACAGGAAGCGCGCGACCAGGTGCTCGCCCTGCTCGACGATGCGGATGTGGTGGTGAACAATTTCCGCCCCGGCGTCATGGAGCGCATGGGGTTCGGCTATGAAGCGCTGAAGGCGCGCAATCCGCGCATCATCTTCGGGGTGGGAACCGGCTTCGGACTGGAGGGTCCCAATGTGCACAAGGGCGGCCAGGATGTGCTCGCCCAGGCGGTGACCGGGGTGATGTCGCGCCGCGCCGACCCGGCGATCCCGATGTCGATCTATCCCACGGCGCTGTGCGACTATTCCGCCGGCATGCATCTGGTCCAGGGCATCCTGCTGGCGCTGATGCAGCGCGAAAAGACCGGGGTCGGCCAGCTGGTGTCGGTCTCGCTCTATGATTCCATGCTCGCCATGCAGATGCAGGAGGCGGCGGCGCACATGATGCGCGGCCGCGATCTCAACTGGGCGGCGTTTCCGCTGACCGGCGTGTTCGAGACCACCGACAAGCCGATCGTCATGGTCGGCGCGTTCAAGCCAAACCCGTTGAAAGATATCTGCGAAGCCCTTGAAATTGAAGATCTTTCACAGGAAGAACGGTTCAAGGATTTCGACAGCCAGATGGCGAACCGGCCGGAACTGCAGAAGCTGTTCCGCGAGCATTTCGCCCGCAAGGACAGCGCCCACTGGCTGGCCCGGCTGGAAGGCGTCGACATTCTGTGTGCGCCGGTGCGCACCCTGGCCGATGCGCTGGAAGACGAACAGACCCTCGTCAACGGCATGATCGTGGAGGCCGGCCGCACCGAGAACGGGCCGGTGCGCGTCATCGGCAGCCCGATCTCGATGTCGGATGCGCCGCTGGTCGTGCGCCAGTTCCCGCCGCGCCTCGGCGAACACAATGACGAGGTGCTGGGCGAACTCGCCGCGCCCGTGCGCAAGGCCGACGTCGCATGAGTGTCGACTATGCCGTCGAAGGCCGGATCGCGCGGATCGTCATCAACCGTCCGGAACGGCTGAATGCGGTGGACGCGGCCTGCGAACAGGAACTCGACGCCGTCTGGGCCGATCTGGAATCGCGCGACGACGTGAGCTGCGCGATCCTGACCGGGGCGGGCGAAAAGGCGTTCTGCGCCGGCGCGGACATGAAGGGCGTTTCCAGTTCCGGGCTGGACTACTGGGCCGAGCCGCGGCCGAATGGCTTCGGCGGCATCTCGTTCCGGCGGACGCTGGACATTCCGCTGATCGCGCGCGTCAACGGCTATGCGCTTGGTGGCGGCTTCGAAATGGTGCTGGGCTGCGACATCGTGATCGCGGCCGAGAACGCCTCGTTCAGCCTGCCCGAGGGGCGGGTCGGGCGGATGCCGCTCGATGGCGGCATGGTGCTGCTGCAGCGCAGAATCGCGCATAATCTCGCCATGGGCATGATGCTGACCGGGAGAAGGGTCGGAGCGGCGGAAATGGCCGCCTATGGCCTCGTCAACGAGGTCTGCCCCGCCAGCGAACTGGACGCGGTGGTCGATCGCTGGGCGGGGGAGATCGTCGCCTGTGCGCCGCTTTCCCTTCGGGCGATCAAGCAGACGGTCAATCGCACGGCGCATCTGACGCCCGCCGAAGCGCAGGCGCTGAAGCTGCCGGCGGTTGTGCGGGCGCTGAAAAGCGAGGATGGTGAGGAGGGCGTGCGCGCTTTCAACGAAAAGCGCGCGCCCGTCTGGCGCGGCGTTTAATGGGGCCGCAGCATTCGTCGAGGGGGCCTGGCAAGGCATGCATGCAGTCGTCCTGCGCTATTTCACCGCCGTGGCGAAGGCCGGCTCGATCCGCGCCGCCTCGGAGGAACTGCATGTGGCGAGTTCGGCCGTCAGCCGGCAAATCCACAAGTTGGAGGAGGAACTGGGCTTCACGCTGTTCGAGCGGCTGCCCAACGGCCTTCGCCTGACGCCGGCCGGCGTCATCGCCCTGCGCCACGCCAAGGCG
>JAUIBM010000162.1 GCA_030428345.1 Alphaproteobacteria bacterium
GGCCGGCCTGCCGCTGACCAATCTGGTCGACCGGGCTGCGGGCTATTGATCGCGCGGTCTGCGAGCCGCTCAGGGCCGGCGGAAACCGATGGCCGGTTCGAACACGCGGGCGATGCGCTCCAGCGCCGGCGCTAGCGGCTCGCTCACCACCTGCATGACATGGCCGCTGGCGTGCAACAGATTGCCGTCGCCCTCGACAATCGCCACATGGCCGCGCCAGAAGACGAGATCGCCGCGCTCGAGTTTGTCGAGCTCCGCTCCCGGCTCGATCTCCTCGCCCAGACTGGCGGCCTGCATGTCGGAATCGCGCAGCACCTGGCGGCCGCACATGCGCATCGCAAGATGCACCAGCCCCGAGCAATCCACGCCGAAGCCGCTGGTTCCGCCCCAAAGATAGGGCGTCTGGAGCAGACGGCGCGCTACCGCGACGTAGTCGCTGTCGGTCTCCTCGAGCGGCCGCAAATGGGCAGCGAACAAAGCCTCGCCGGAGGCTAGCACAGCATAGCGGGAGCCGCGCGTGACCGCCTCGCCGGCGACGCAGACGCGCGAGCCCATCGACAGCGCGCGCGAGGAAGGGAATTTGAGATCGGGGCCGGGATAGACGAAGGTGCGCGGCGCGCAGACCACATGGGTCGGCGCGATCGCTTCGGGCGTCAGCGCCTCGCTCGGTGCCCAGCCGACATAACCGCTGAACGCTTCCTGGACGAAGGACCAGCCGTCGCGCTCGTCGAAACGCCGAACGGTTTCTCCGGCCAGCAATTGATGATCGAGCGGGCAATCGTGGCGCGGTTCGCGACGCAAGTCGCAGACCGGGGCGAAGACGCGGGCGCTCTCGCCTTCCACGAAGCGGGTGGATTCCACCTTGCCCACCAGGCGGATATCGGCGAGTTCGGCGCTGTATGCGTTTAGCCTGCGATCGAGCGGGTCCAGAACGGGCAGACGCGTGGACATGATCACAATCCTTCCGCCTGAGCCCGGATCAGATCGCCGAGGCTCTCGAGAAACAGCGCGCCATCGAGCGTGCGCTGGATGACGACATTGCGCCGGTCGCGTTCGTCGCGCCGACGCTTGAGCAGTTGCAGATGTCCCATCGTATCGAGCGCGCGGGTAATGACCGGCTTGGTCACGCCGAGCTTGGCGGCAAGGCCGCGCACCGTATGCGGCGGCGGCTCCAGATAGACCGTGAGCAGGATCGCGAACTGGCGAATCGTCAGATCGGGTTTCTCGTCATGCACCAGCGCGAGCGTCGAGGCATGCCACAGCCTGAGGGCTTGTTCCGGCCGCAATCCGATCGCCATCGCACCCTTTTACCCGAATCGGCGCGCGCCGGGCAATAGCCGGTCAGCGCGGCGGATAACGCTCCGCGACGACCTGGTAGATCGCGCGGATGGTCTGGGCTTCGCCGCCGATCGTCGCCCAGGGCTTCTCAGCATTGACCCAGGCGAAGAGGTCGACATGCGTCCAGGAACGGGCCTTGTCGACGAATTTCTGCAGGAACAGTGCTGCGGTGATCGCGCCGGCAAGTCCGCCCCTGGAGATATGCGAGCAATCGGCGACTTCCGAATGCAGCATCTTGCGATAGCCGGGCCAAAGCGGCAGCCGCCAGAGCGGGTCGCCGACCCTTGCCGCAGCGCCGGCCAGATCGTTCGCCAATGGGTCGTCATTGGTGAACAGCGCTGGCAGATCCGGGCCAAGCGCCACTCGGGCGGCGCCAGTCAGCGTCGCCATGTCGATCATCAGATCCGGCTGTTCCTCGTCCCCCCAGGCCAGCGCATCGCCCAGGATCAACCGGCCTTCGGCGTCCGTATTGCCGATCTCGACGCTGATCCCCTTGCGGCTGCGCAACACGTCGCCCGGCCGGAAGGCGTTGGCAGAGATGGAATTCTCCACCGCCGGGACGATCAGGCGCAGGCGCACCGGCAGCCTGGCGTCCATGATCATGCGCGCCAGAGCCAGCGTGTTGGCCGCCCCGCCCATGTCCTTCTTCATCAAGGACATGGAGTCACCCGGCTTGATATTGAGCCCTCCGGTATCGAAGCAGACCCCCTTGCCCACCAGCGTCACCTTGGGATGGGCCGCATCGCCCCATTGCATGTCGACGATGCGGGGGGCGCCGGCGCTCGCGCGGCCGACCGCATGGACCATCGGGAAGCCCTGTTCGAGCAGCGCATCGCCGATCACCGAGACCACGCTGGCCCCGTACTGCGCAGCGACATCGCGAATCGCCTGCTCAAGTTCCGCCGGGCCAAGATCGCTGGTCGGCGTATTGATCAGATCGCGCGCCAGGCAGATCGAACCGGCCTGGCGAATCAGCGCCGCGCGATCGATGCCTGCGGCAAGCACCAGGCGCGCAGCGCGCGAACCGGACTCGCGATAACGGTCGAAGCGATAGGCGCCCAGCAGCCAGCCGAGCGAAGCGAGAAACCCGTCCTCCACCTCCCCCGCCAGCCGCCAGTCGCCTGCCGGCAGGATGCGCGGCAGCTTGCCACAATCCATTGGCGAGGCGTCGCGGCCAAGGCCGTAGAGCGCGCAGGCGATCGATCCGCCCTCGCCGGGGACGAGCAATAGCGATCCGCGCCGCCCCTTGAAGCCCGCCGAGGCGGCGAAAGCGGCGGCCTGCGGGCCGACGATTGCTTCATCGGGCAGGCTGCTCAACAGGAAAACCGGCGTTCCGCCGGATTGGAGCTCGGACAGGGCGGCGAGTGGCATGGGCGACTCCGTAGGGCGCGCGAGGGCGCGATTAACCATCCATTAGCGTTAACAGATTATTTCTCGGCTTATCAGCCCTCAACGCCGGACGAATCGGCGGGCGGGCGCCAATTTACAGGACCGGCCATGATTTGCCGCACGCATTTTCGCCGCTCGACGGCCATCTGCCTGGCGCTCGCCTGCGCCCTGACCCTTGGAGCCTGCGCCAAGGATCCCCGCCACACCGGCTCGGTGCGGGTGTCGCCCGGCTCGGTCGCCAACATGACCGTGGCGCAGCTGGAGGGCCAATTGCAGCGCGCCGACGCCAATTACAAGCGCAACCCCAAGGACAAGCGGTCGGGACTGATCTTCGGCGCGCTGCTGCGGATGACCGGCCGCGACGAGCAGGCGCTGGCGGTGATGCGGCAATTGGTGATCCACCATCCGCAGGACAATGACGTGCTGTCCGCCTATGGCAAGGCGCTGGCCGCAACCGGCAATCTGCGCGAAGCGCTTGGCGTCATCGAACGCGCGCAGCGTCCGGACCGGCCCGACTGGCGGCTGCTTTCGGCCCAGGGGGCGATCCTCGACCAGATGGAGCAACCCGACCAGGCGCGCGAATACTATCGCAAGGCGCTGGACATCGCGCCGAACGAGCCGACCGTCTTGTCCAATCTGGGCATGTCCTATCTGCTGACCAATGATCTGGCCTCCGCGGAGAGCTATCTGCGCAAGGCAAACAACCTTCCCGGCGCGGACAGCCGGGTGCGCCAGAACCTGGCGCTGGTTGTCGGGCTGCAGGGCCGCTTCGACGAGGCGGAGCGGATCGCCTCGGCCGAGCTTCCCACGCAGGAGGCCAAGGCCAATGTCGATTATCTGCGCCAGATGCTGTCCCAGCAGAACGCCTGGAACCAGCTCAAGAAAGAAGACGCCAAGGCGAAGTAACTGCCTATTCCCGCGAGCGCGACGCCCGGCAGAAGAAGCAGTTGTTGCTCGCCGATCGCAAATCGACGAAGGCGACGCGCGGGTCTTCGAGCAGAAAGCGGATGCGGCTGTCGATCGCATCGCGCGCAATGACGCCGCCTGTCCCGCCAACGATTTGCTCCTGCCGGTCATAGCCACGAATGATCATCGAAACGCGCGAGGCGACCACAGCGGGCAGGTCCCGGGAGGGCGCCGCGCGCTCGCACGCTTCTGCGCAAAGGAAGACCGGCCCGGTTTCGGCATAGGGATGGGTATCGGCAAAGGGTCGCCAGGCGAACAGAAGCATTGGCGAGCCCCGGGGAATATCGCGCAGGCAGTGCCGGCACGGATTGCCGAGACCGTCGGATACAAAACGATGCGGCGCAGCGCCATAGGCGTCGGGTTCCCCCGCCTGGAAGGCGCGCGCCTCGGCGCTCGGCATTGCATGAAAGAAATGGCTCATCGCGGAACTCCCTCAAGTTCCGCGACTTACTGGCCGGGATGATTGCGGCCCGCCACCCGATTCCGGCGTTCCGGTCCGCTAGCGGCCGAAGATCTGGATCATGGCCGGTCCCATGATCACCGCGAAGAGCACCGGCAGGAAGAAGACGATCATCGGCACGGTAAGCTTCGGCGGCAGCGACGCCGCCTTCTTCTCGGCCTCGGCCATGCGCATGTCGCGGTTCTCCTGGGCGAGCACCCGCAGCGCGGTGCCGAGCGGCGTGCCGTAGCGCTCGGCCTGGATCAGGGCCATCGTCACCGACTTGACCCCGTCGAGACCGGTTCGCGAGGCGAGGTTCTCATAGGCCTTGCGCCGCTCTTCCAGATAGGAAAGCTCGGCAGTCGTCAGCACCAGTTCCTCGGCAAGCGCCGGCGACTGAACGCCGATCTCGATCGCGACTTTGCGGAAGGCAGCCTCCAGCGACATGCCCGATTCCACGCAGATCAGCATCAGATCGAGCGCATCCGGCCATGCCCGCCTGATCGAAAGCTGGCGCTTGGACATCTGGTTGCGGACAAAGAGATTCGGCGCATAGAAGCCGGCATAGCCGACGCCCAGCACGATCGTGAGCTTGATCATGAACGGGCGTTCCATATGCGTCAGCACGAACACATAGAGGAAGGCTGCGAGCAGCATGACGGCGGGCAGGACCAGCCGGAAGAACAGGAAAATGTAGATATGCGACTGCTTGCGGTAGCCCGCCATGCGCAGGGTGGCGAAAGTCGCATCGTCGGCCAGCGCCTTGCGCAGGTTCAGGCTCTCGACCAGATTGCGCACAAATCCGGAGGTGTCCTGGCGCAGGGAAGCGCGCGGCGCGCGTTCCTTCTGCGCGGCAAGACGCGCGCGCTCGCGCGCTCTCAGCTTGTCGCGCTCCAGGGCGACGGAGCGCATTCTGCCGGCCAGTTCGTCGCGCACCAGAAGCGGCATGGCGATCGTGACGACGGTGGCGAACACCGCCACCGCCGAGAGGATCGCCAGCATGTTCGCCGGTTCAAAGACCTTCAGGACGAGCGAAAACACCGGCGTACTCCCTAGAAATCGAAGCTGATCATCTTCTTCATCACCAAAACGCCCATCGTCATCCATAGGCCGGCGCAGATGAGAATGATGTTGCCGATGTGATCGGTGAAGAGGATCTTGATGTAATCGGGCGTCGTCAGATAGACCATCAACGATACGGCGAAGGGCAAGGCGCCGATGATGCCGGCGGAAGCCTTGGCCTCGGCCGACATGGCCTGGATCTTCTGCTTCATCTTCTTGCGGTCGCGCAGGACATTCGACAGGTTTCCGAGCGCCTCGGAAAGATTGCCGCCCGCCTGCTGCTGGATCGAGATGACGATGCCGAAGAAGTTCGATTCCGCCAGCGGCATGTTGTCATAGAGCCGCAGCACCGCGACGGAGAGCGGCAGGCCAAGCTGCTGGGCCTCGATCAGGCGACGGAATTCGGTGGCGACCGGCTCCTTGGCCTCGCGCGCGATGATCGCCAAACAGTCGTTGACCGGCAGGCCGGCGCGAACGCCGCGGACGATCACGTCGACGGCGTTGGGAAATTCGGCGACGAATTTCTTCATCCGGCTGGCGCGTATGCGGCCGACCATCCAGCGTGGAAATCCGAGACCGCCCACGAGGCCCGCCACGGGCACCGCATAGGTCGGTGCGCCCGAAAGCAATGCCAGCACGGCGAATATGAAGCCGCAGAAGATCGATATGATGATGAACTGCTGCATGGTTATCTTGAGGCCGGCCTGCTGGATCTGTTTTTTCAGGCTGACGCTCTTGCTCGATTTTTCCTTTTGCTTGGTCTCGATTTCCTTCAGGGCGTCCTGCACCGAGCGCTTTCGCTTTGCCGCATCGGCGACCCGCGCATTCGCCTTGGCGTTCTTGGCGGGACGCGGATCCTTGATCGACCTGACCCGCTGCTCCTGCCGCACCTCGTTGGAGACGCGATCGAACATCAGCGCATAGATCATTCCGCCCACCGCCAGGGTGGCCAGTCCGATGAAACCAAGCGTCGTCAGGTCCATGCCGAACATCACAAGACGTCCCCGCTCTTGTCGACCGATGCGTCAAGAGCGGCGGCCAGCCTGGCCTCCTCGTTGAAATAGCGGGCCCTGTCCCAGAAATGCGGGCGGCCGATGCCGGTCGAGACGTGCTTGCCGATGATATTGCCGGCCGCGTCCTCGCCATCCATCCGGTAAACGAACAGATCCTGCGTGGTGATGACGTCGCCTTCCAGCCCGACCACCTCGGTGATGTGGGTGATGCGGCGCGATCCGTCTCGCAAGCGGGCCGCCTGGATGATGATGTCCACCGAACCCACGATGATCTCGCGAACCGTCTTCGCCGGCAGATTGTAGCCGCCCATGGCGATCATGGATTCGATACGGTTGAGGCATTCGCGCGGCGTGTTGGAGTGGATCGTGCCCATGGAGCCGTCATGGCCCGTGTTCATGGCCTGCAGCAGGTCGAATACCTCGGGGCCGCGGACCTCGCCGACGATGATCCGCTCGGGCCGCATGCGCAGGCAGTTCTTGACCAAATCGCGCATGCTGATCTCGCCCTCGCCCTCAAGATTGGGCGGGCGGGTCTCAAGCCGGACCACAT
>JAUIBM010000163.1 GCA_030428345.1 Alphaproteobacteria bacterium
TCATGATCTGGGCTCGAAAGAAGCGCTGCGATTATGTCCTGCTGGACTGCGACGGCGACCAGATCGATGCACTGCCCCACCACGACTGGTAGCGCCTGCCCGCTCTGCGGAAGGGGGAAAGAAGAGGGAAAGAAGAAAAGGAGGAAGAAAGCCCGGCTGCCGCATGCCCGCCGTCCGCGTCAAGGGTAGAGCTTCGCCCGGCCAAAGCCGGCCCTTGACCCGCCCGGGCGGAGAGGCGGCTGCGGGGGAGGGGTCAGAAGGGTTGGAGATGATGGTGGTCCGCAAGGGATGAGCCGCGTGTCCCACCCGACGAGGCCAGAAGGAGCCCATCCATGACCCCAGCTTCTCCAATCCGCAAGATCTATCAGGGCGTCGCCAATCGCCGGCAGATGTTCCGCATGTTCGATCGCCATGGCCAGCGACCCAATCGCTGGGAGAGTGATGATAGCGCCCTCTTCCGTGGTGAATGGTTCGAGATCGCCAAGGTCGAGCACGATTACATGCTCGATATCCTGCCGCCGCTCTGGATGCGCGGGGAAATGTTTGCGATGCGTGAATTCCTCACCGAAACGATCACCAGCATCTTCTACACGCTGCGGATCGACGGAAAGGTCCGCTATTTCCACGGCTATTGCGACCTCACTGACCTGCGCTCACCGGTGGCAATGCGCGACGCGATCGTCGAGCGGGAGAGCTGGCCGGTGAAGGCGATGACGCATGAGGAGCGCCTTGAGCACATCTGGAGCGCCACACATGATGAATATCGTGGCTTTGCGGGTGATCGTTGGCATCCCCAATTTCGTGGCAAGCGCACGGTGCTGGTCTACGGCCGTCGAGGCGGCACCGTCCTCAAGCTTCTGGAAGAACTCACTGAAGACGAGATCCAGGCCAAGCTGCCGGTTCACCTGCGGCATTTGCCCGAGCGGCGCGCGGCGTGACCGGGGGAGGCTGTCATGTTCACCTTCCCTATTCTTGCGGTCCGCAAGGATATAGCGCGAGGAATTACTGATGCCGCCTCCAATGACGGTTTCCGCAATCCCTTTTACGGCTCTCGCCGCGGTAAGGGCGAAAAGCCCGGATTGTGGCTCGTCGGGGACGAAGGCGTCTACCTCATGTCCAACGGTAAGCTGGTTGACGGGCAGCAGGCGCTCGTCATCTATTCCGAGCAATGCCATCCCAAGGGCGATATCGACTGGTGGGACTACAAGCGTCGCCATTTTGGCGGTGACGACGGCATCGAGTTTATCGAAGCCGAGCGGCTGATCCCGCTCTTTGACCGCAATATGCGAGCGACCCACCTCAACATCCAGCTCAGCGAGACCGAAGTCGCGCTCACGCTGATCATTCGCTGAACCCCCTCAATCCCCATTGTCGAGCCTCTGGCAGATCCGCTCTGCCAGAACCTTCTGCGCATTTCCACATAAGGAGAAACCCCTATGTCCCATGACGATCCGTTCTCGCTCTCGCCTCTGGGCAATTCGACGCTTTCATCGGGCTTTGGTCTCGGCGTCGCGGCCTTTGACGATGACTTTGCGGCAAACGACTTCGATGACGACCCTCCGCCGGCCGGGCCGTCGCCTGCAATGCACACGCCTCAGATGCCATCATCTTCGCCACGTACCGTACCTTTGTCGCCAGGTGCCAATTTCCATCTTTCCGGAAGCCGTGGTCTCGCCCGCGGCTGGAAGCAAAGGGCGCAGGACAATATCGCCGTCATCCGCCTCGCAGCCCAGATCGAGGCCGAGGAGCGTCACGCTACGAGCGACGAGCAGGACAAATTGATCCGCTTCACCGGCTTTGGCGCTTCCGACCTTGCCAACGGCGTATTCCGTCGCCCAGGCGAGGTCGAATTCCGAACGGGCTGGAACGAGATCGGTATGGCGCTGGAGGATGCGGTTGCGGAGGCGGACTATGCATCCCTTGCCCGCTGCACCCAATATGCTCATTTTACCCCGGAGTTTATCGTTCGGGCGATATGGGCAGGGCTTCAGCGCCTCGGCTGGCGCGGCGGCCGGGTCCTCGAGCCAGGGATCGGTACAGGGTTGTTTCCGGCGCTCATGCCGGAACGCCTGCGTGCGGTATCGCAGGTCACCGGAATCGAGCTCGATCCGGTCACGGCGCGTATCGCCCGGCTGTTGCAGCCACGGGCGCGGATCGTCACCGGAGACTTCGCCCGGACCGACCTTCCGGCAAGTTTCGATCTCGTCGTCGGCAATCCGCCATTCTCGGATCGCACCGTCCGATCCGACCGGGCATATCGCTCGATGAAGCTGGTGCTGCATGATTATTTCATCGCGCGGTCGATCGATCTCTTGAAGCCGGGGGCGCTGGCCGCCTTCGTCACAAGTTCCGGCACGATGGACAAGGCCGATTGCTCGGCGCGCGAGCATATCGCAAAATCGGCCGACCTCATCGCCGCGATCCGTCTGCCTGAAGGAAGTTTTCGTTCAGACGCCGGCACCGATGTGGTCGTCGACATCCTGTTCTTCCGCAAACGCAAGGTGGGCGAGCCGGAGGGCGATCAGGCCTGGCTCGACATAGACGAAATCCGTCCAGCGATAGAAGACGAAAGCGCTATCCGCATCAATCGCTGGTTCGCGCGCCATCCGGCCTTCGTGCTCGGTACGCATGCCCTTACTTCCGGCCCGTTCGGCGAGACTTATACATGTCTGCCTCGCAAGGACCGGGATCTCGTTTCTACGCTCGCCGCCGCCATCAATCTCCTTCCGGAAGCTCTATACGACGGCGAGCCCACCGAAATCGATCTGGAGCTTGAGTATGAAGTCGAGGGCACACCTGTCAATTTGCCGTTGAAACGCCATGTCCGCGAAGGCAGCTTCTTCTTCGACCAGGTCCGCGGGCTGATGCAGGTCGTCGATGGCGAGCCAGTCGCGGTTAAGGTGCGAAAGGGGCGCAGCGGCGATGGCATCTCGGAAAAGCATGTCCACATCATCCGCAAGCTGATCCCAATTCGCGATGCTGTGCGTGAAGTCCTCAAGGCGCAGGAACTGGATCGGCCGTGGAAAGATCTCCAGGTCAGGCTACGTATCGCCTGGTCGAGTTTTGTCCGCGACTTCGGGCCGATCAATCACACGACGGTTTCGATCACGGAAGCCCCGGATGGTGAGACCCGCGAGAACCATCGACGTCCCAACCTCCAGCCGTTCCTCGATGATCCCGATTGCTGGCTGGTGGCGTCGATCGAGGATTATGATCTCGATACCGACACATCGCGTCCCGGCCCGATCTTCACGGAGCGCGTGATTTCTCCTCCGGCCGCACCGATTATCAACAGCGCCACCGACGCGCTCGCGGTCGTCCTCAACGAACATGGACGCGTCGATATCGATCACATCGCCGAACTTCTGCATCGTGACCCGAAAGATGTCGTCGCAGAGCTGGGCAGCGCCATTTACCGGAACCCGGCCGATGGCTCATGGCAGATGGCCGATGCCTATTTGTCCGGCCGTGTCCGCGACAAGCTGAAGGCCGCGGAGGTCGCGGCGGCGCTCGATCCCGCATATCAGTGCAACGTCTCGGCGCTGCAAGGTGTCCAGCCTGCCGACCTTCGTCCTTCCGACATCACCGCGCGTCTCGGAGCGCCATGGATACCGGCGGCCGATGTCGTCGCCTTTGTCAAAGAGACGATGAACGCCGATATCAAGATCCATCACATGCCGGAACTGGCGTCGTGGACGGTCGATGCGCGGCAACTCGGCTATCTGGCGGCCGGCACCTCCGAATGGGGAACGGATCGTCGCCATGCCGGCGAATTGCTGGCGGACGCGCTGAATAGCCGCGTGCCGCAGATCTTCGACACGGTCAAGGATGGCGACAGCGAGAAGCGCGTTCTTAACGTCGTGGACACCGAGGCGGCCAAGGAGAAGCTCTACAAGATCAAGACCGCTTTCCAGAACTGGATCTGGTCTGATCCCGATCGGACCGACAGACTGGCGCGGATCTATAATGACCGCTTCAACAACATCGCCCCTAGAAAATTCGACGGGTCCCATCTCCAGCTTCCAGGCACCTCCGGCGCCTTTGTTCTTTATGACCATCAGAAACGCGGCATCTGGCGCATCATCTCGGATGGCGCGACCTATCTTGCCCATGCCGTTGGCGCCGGCAAGACGATGACCATGGCAGCCGCCATCATGGAACAGCGCCGTCTCGGCCTGATCTCCAAGGCGATGCTCACCGTGCCCGGTCACTGCCTGGGGCAGGTCGCGCGCGAATTCCTCGCGCTTTATCCCAATGCCCGCATCCTTGTCGCCGATGAAACGAATTTCACCAAGGACAAGCGCGCCCGGTTTCTGTCGCGCGCGGCGACTGCGACGTGGGACGCCATCATCATCACCCATTCAGCCTTCCGCTTCATCGGCGTTCCCTCCGCCTTCGAGCAGCAGATGATCCATGACGAGCTGGAACTCTACGAAAGCCTCCTGCTGAAGGTCGAGGATGAGGATCGTGTTTCGCGCAAGCGCCTCGAGCGGCTGAAGGAGGGGTTGCAGGAACGGCTGGAGGGACTCTCGACCCGAAAGGATGATCTGTTGACCATCGCCGAGATCGGCGTCGATCAGGTCATTGTTGACGAGGCCCAGGAGTTCCGCAAGCTCAGCTTCGCCACCAATATGTCAACACTCAAGGGGGTCGATCCGAACGGCTCGCAGCGCGCCTGGGATCTCTACGTTAAATCGCGCTTCATCGAGACGAAGAACCCGGGCCGGGCGCTTGTCCTGGCTTCCGGGACGCCAATCACCAATACGCTCGGCGAGATGTTCACGGTGCAGCGGCTCATGGATCATGCCGCCCTGATGGAGCGCGGTCTGCACGAGTTCGACGCCTGGGCCTCGACTTTCGGTGATACGACTACCGAACTGGAGCTCCAGCCCTCGGGCAAATACAAGCCGGTTTCCCGTTTCGCCAGCTTCGTCAACGTTCCCGAACTGATCGCGATGTTCCGGTCCTTCGCAGATGTCGTAATGCCGGTGGATCTTGCGGAATATGTGAAGGTGCCGGCGATCGCGACCGGCAAGCGTCAGATCATCACCTCGAAGCCCACGCAGGCGTTCAAGCACTATCAAATGGTACTGGATGCGCGCATCAAGGCGATCGAGGAACGCGAAGGGCCGGCCGAGCCCGGTGACGATATCCTGCTCTCCGTCATCACCGATGGCCGCCATGCAGCGATCGACCTGCGCCTGGTCGAGGCCGACAATAATAACGAACCGGACAACAAGCTCAACAATCTCATCTCGAACGCCTACCGGATTTGGCGGGAAACGGCTGACAACACCTATGCTCGCCCGGACGGCAAGCCATTTGAGCTGACAGGCGCAGCGCAAATGATCTTTTCCGATCTCGGCACGATCAATGTCGAGAAGACGCGCGGCTTCTCGGCCTATCGCTGGATTCGCGAAGAACTGATCCGGCTCGGCGTACCGCCGTCCGAAATCGCCTTCATGCAGGACTACAAGAAGTCGGACGCCAAGCAGCGGCTGTTCGGCGACGTTCGCGCCGGCAAGATTCGCTTCCTGATCGGCAGTTCCGAAACGATGGGCACCGGCGTCAATGCCCAGCTTCGCCTGAAGGCGCTGCATCATCTCGACGTGCCCTGGTTGCCTTCACAGATCGAGCAGCGCGAGGGTCGGATTGTACGGCAAGGCAATCAGCATGAAGAGGTCGATATCTTCGCCTATGCCACCGAAGGCTCGCTCGACGCCACCATGTGGCAAAACAACGAGCGCAAGGCCCGGTTCATTGCGGCAGCACTCTCCGGGGACACCTCGATCCGGCGGCTCGAGGACATGGGCGAAGGCCAGGCCAATCAGTTCGCCATGGCCAAGGCCATTGCATCGGGCGATCAGCGCCTGATGCAAAAGGCGGGGCTTGAAGCCGATATCGCTCGGCTGGAGCGTCTGTGGGCCGCCCATATCGATGATCAGCATGCTGTTCGCAGGCAGCTTCGCGACGCCGAGCGCGACATTGAATATGCCGCGCGGCGGATTTCTGAGATCGGTCAGGACATCGAGCGTCTGGTTCTAACCGGCGGAGATCCATTCTCCATGATTGTGGGAGGCAAGCGCCACGATGAACGCAAGAAAGCGGGGAGGGCGCTCATGAAGGAAATCCTCACCCTCGTGCAACTTCAGCAAGAAGGCGAGTGCATCATCGCCTCGATCGGCGGCTTCGAGCTTGAATATTCCGGCGAACGCTTCGGCAAGGATGGTTACCGCTATTCCACAATGCTGCTCCGGACCGGCGTGGAACACGAGATCGAGCTTGCGATCACCGTCACGCCGCTCGGCGCGATCTCCCGGATCGAGCGGGCCTTGTCCGGCTTCGAGGACGAACAGGAACGCTATCGTCAGCGACTGGCCGATGCGCGCCGCCGACTGCAGGTGGAGAAAAACCTGTACGACCAGGGTGTAACCGCGCGCGAGTCCGTCAACTCGGTTCGTTCTGACCTCTCGCGAGCCGGCGCCAGTGCCGCAGAGGCCATGGCGGCGCTGCGTAGCGCCGAGGCCGAAGCCGAGCGCATTGAGCAACTGGTCCGCGATACCACTCTTCGCGCCCCCATGTCGGGACGCGTCTCCGTGCTGCGGACGACGGCAGGCCAGGTGGTCCGCAATGGTCAAACGATCGTCCGTATCGTCGACCCCAAAGAAGTAAAAATTCGTTTCGCTGTACCGAGTGACAAGGCAGCCGCTCTGCGTGTGGGTACGACCATCTCGTTCTCGTCGTCGGAAACGA
>JAUIBM010000164.1 GCA_030428345.1 Alphaproteobacteria bacterium
GACATGCGGATGCATGATCCATTTGGACTATTTGAACCAAGTTTTGGAAGCTGCAGACGGCAGTGATGCGGTCCGTTCAATTTCGAATGGACAAACTGCACTGGAACCTGACGCAGCTGCGAGCCTCGGAGATCAAGTGATTTTCCACCTGTACTGCAGATATCGCGCAGGCCACACGGCGTGTAGCGGAGATGCACGCGATCCTCTTCTCCCCTGGGGAGGAGGTGGCGCGAAGCGCCGGATGAGGGGTTCTAGCAATGGAATCAAGAGCTTCCCTTCTGCCTCACCCTGAGCGACCTCCTTCCACCTCATCCTGAGCCCGTCGAAGGGCGAGGTGGAAGGCCACTGACCTCTGTTTGTCCCACCCTCGTGGTTCGACGCGCTCACCATGAGGGTGGAGGAGCGCCTTCAGCTTGCGGTGCGTTGGCGTTCGGCAAGGCGGCGCATCTCGGGAACATTCTCCCCCCTTGCGGCGGGGTCCGAAGGACGGGCGAGACCCGTGGCTCGCCCTTAATCGCCGACAGGGGCAGAGGGGGTATGGCCACAAGGTCAATGATCGCAGGTTTACCCCCCTCTGTCTGCTGCGCAGACATCTCCCCCGCAAGGGGGGAGAGTGGCGCGAACCGACAGGCTCACCTTGAGGACGGTGGAGCGGTGCGGAAAGCCTGGCCCCAAGAAACTTATCCCCGCGTGAAATTCCGAACTTATCTTCGTTGCACTGTTCCGGCACGCGGACGACGGAAGGCCACCGAAGCCTACCGCGCCGGGACGGCTGCGGAGCGGCTGGAAGCGGGTGTCGGACCCGGGAAAGGCCTGCAGGGCGCGTATAAGTAGGCTGTAACCGTGCAAAACACGGGGCCGAAAGGGCGCAAGGCGCCACAAGGCGTCCACGATCTCCGCCGCGGGGCATCCGATGGATGCCACATAGAACTACCCTGAGAGGCAGCCATTGGATGCCCCGCAGTCTGTAGTTTCCGGTTCAAACCGCACGTTGAGCCCGCAGGGCGAAGCGCAAGGTTTGAACCAAACAAAAACTACTCATCCCACGGGCTTTTCCAGCCGCGTGAACGAGGAGATGTGCCTAGGGCGACCCAACTTGCACCGTCATCCTCGGGCCGGCGCAGCCGTGACCCGAGGACCCATACCCTTGCCCATCGCCGAAGGCAGCGAATGCGGCAAGGCAACGGTATGGATCGTCGGGTCAAGCCCGACGATGACGGAGGAAAGGGGATCGGGCGATGCAGGAACCCATGGCATGAACGCGGAAACGCGTCTTGCAAGAAGCCGAAGCCGAACGCCCGACCGTCACCTGCGGTCCCGCACAGCCGCGATCCGGCCCGTCAGGCCTTTTTCGGCTTGCGCAGCAGCGCCTCCGCCTCGGCGACGCCGAGCGCGGCCGGACGCTCGCAAGCCGTCTTCAGCGTCACCGCCCGGCCGGTCTCGCCCGCCTTCAGGATCGAATTCATCACGTCGACCGCGTGCAGGGCGAGTTCCATGGAGCAGCGGTGAGCCCGCCCCTCCAGGATCGCCAGCGCCATGTCGGCGAGCCCGGCGGTGCGGTAATTGGCGAGCATGCCCTCGTCGTGGCGCTGGTTGGGCACGGCGAAGGGATGGGCCCATTTCGGCAGTTTCTTAGCCGGCTTGTCCCTGGCGGTCGCGGCCAGTTCGCCGCCGAAGAAATTGGGATCGGGCAGGAAGAGCGAGCCTTCCTCGCCATAGAGTTCCATGGGCGCATGGCCGTGCGCCCACACATCCCAGCTGGCGCCCATGGTGACGACCGCGCCATTGGCGAATTCCAGCACGGCGTGGACCGTGGTCGGCGTCTCGACCGCGATCGTCTCGCCGCTGCGCGGTCCGTTGCCGATGGTGCGGGTGGGCGATGGCGTTGCCGAAATCGCCACCACCCGCTTCACCGGACCGATCAGCTGGATCAGGTTGGTGACGTAATAGGGCCCGACATCGAGCACCGGCCCGGCGCCGGGCTTGAAGAAGAAGTCCGGATTGGGGTGCCAGTGCTCCATGCCGTGGCTCATGACGTGGCAGGTGCCGCCGGTGACCCGGCCGATGGCGCCGGCGTCGACCAGGCGGCGGGCAAGCTGGTGCGAGCCGCCGAGGAATGTGTCGGGCGCCGAGCCGATGCGCACGCCCTGCCTTGCCGCCGCGGCGGCGAGCGCCTGGCCCTCCTTCAGCGAAAGGACGAAGGGCTTTTCGGAATAGACATGCTTGCCGGCCTCCACGATGCGGCGCGAGACCGCGTAATGGGCGGCGGGGATCGTCAGATTGACGATGATGTCGATGTCGCCGGCCTTCAGCAGGTCGTCGACCGGCATCGCCCGCAGGCCGAATTCGGCGGCCCGCGCCTCGGCCATCTGCGGCACGGCATCGGCGCAGGCGCGCATCTCGATGCCCTTGAACAGGGGCGCAAGCCCCATATAGGCGGCGGAAATATTGCCGCAGCCGATGACCCCGACGCCCAGCGATCCTGCCATGCCAGCACTCCTCACAATGCCTTGAGCGCGGCGATCGAGCGGGTGGCGAACCGCCTGTCGTCGCTCGGCTTGTCGTGCTCGATCACCATCAGCGAGGCCGGCGTCGCGCGCAGGGCCTCGCGGATCGCCTTCCAATCCATGACGCCGTGGCCGACATCGGCCCAGCCGTCCTCGTCCAGGCACTCGCCCTGCGGCGCGATGTCCTTGACATGGGCGGCGGTGATGCGCGAGGCGAAGCGCCCGATCCATGCGAGCGGATCGACGCCGGCGCGGGCGATCCAGGCGATGTCGGCCTCCCAGCAAAGGCCGGGGCCGCCATGCAGCAGCTCGGCCATCGGGATCGCCCCGTCATCGGCGGCGATGAACTCGAAATCATGATTGTGCCAGCCGAACTGCAGGCCGGCGGCGCGAAACGGCGCGGCGACTTCCTCCAGCCGGGCGCCGAATGCGCGCCAGGCCGCCGCCCCGACGGGCCGGTCCCCGGCAGCCAGATAGGGGCAGTAGACGGCGCTCATGCCGAGCGTGCGGGCGATGGAAACCGCCTTGTCCGGCTCGCCCTCCAGCATCTCCAGGCTGAAATGGCCGGATTTCATGGCAAGGCCGGCGGCGTCCAGTTCCGCCCTCAGGCCGACGGGATCCTCGTACAGCCCGCCATAGCCCTCGACCGCCTCATAGCCGGCCTCCTTCAGCATTTTCAGCGTTGCGGCCAGCGGCGGAAACTCGCGCGAGGAATAAAGCTGGTAGGATATCTGCGCCAATGTCGCCTCCCCGGGAACCTGTCGAGCGCAAGTGTAACGCCTGCGGCGGCTTTGCGCGATATCAAACCTTGGCCGGGAGGCGTATTGCCCGCCGGAGCGGCCGCAGCGCCGGGGGCGCGGCGCGGGCAGGCGCTATCCGGCCGCGTGTTCCAGTTCGCGGCGCAGGCGTTCTTCCTCGTGGGCGCGCGGCTTCGACAGCCCGGCGAAGAGCAGATAGGCGACCGGCGTCAGGAAAAGCGTGGCGAAGGTGGCGAGGCCGAGGCCGCCGACAATCACCCAGCCCAGCGAGATGCGCGCCTCGGCGCCGGCGCCGACCGCCAGCACCAGCGGCAGGCCGCCCAGCACGGTGGAGATCATGGTCATCATCACCGGCCGCAACCGGCGCACGGAAGCCTGCTCGATCGCCTCGCGCACGCTGGCGCCGCGGTCCCGCATCTGGTTGGCAAACTCCACGATCAGGATGCCGTTCTTGGCCATGATGCCGACCAGCAGCACGAGGCCGATCTGGCTGTAGAGATTGAGGCTGGTGCCGGTCATCCACAGCGCGAAAATGGCGCAGGAAATGCCCAGCGGCACGGTGAACATGATGATCAGGGCGCTGACGAAGCTCTCGAACTGCGCGGCGAGGACGAGCAACACGACGATGATGGCGAAGGCGAAGATGCGACCCATGCTGCCCGAGGTCTCCGTGAGGGTCGCGGCCTCTGCCAGCGGAATGACGCGCGCCCCGGCCGGCAGATGCGGTGCGGCGAGCGTGTAGGCGGTGTCCATCGCCTCCTGCAGCGCGAAAGCCGGCGTCAGGCTGGCGGTGACCGAAACCGCGCGCAATTTCTGCTCGCGGCCGAGCGAGGGCGCGACGGCCTTTTCCTCGATGGTGGAAATCGCGGACATCGGTACGATGCGGCCGTCGCCGGTCTTCAGGAACACGTTCTCCAGATCGGTCGGGTCGTTGATCGGATTGGAGGTGGAGACCAGTTTCACGTCGACCGAGCGGTCCTGGATGAAAACCGACCCGATGGCGCGCCCGTCGAGCATGGCTTGCACGGCGGTCGCCAGGCCGTTGATGTCGATGCCGAGATCGGAGGCGCGCTCGCGGTCGATCTCGATGGAAAGCTGCGGCTGCGTCGTCTCGTAGGAGAGCCGGACCCGGCCGAAGCGCGGGTCCTTTTCCATGTCGGCGACGAGGGCGTCGGCCGCCTTGGCCAGGGCGTCGTAGTCGTCGCCCAGGATCGCCACCTGCAGGCCGGAACCGGCATTGCGGATGCCGAGGCTGTTTGGCTGGATGACGAAGCTTCGCACGCCCGGCACCCGCGCGGTCTGGGCGTTGACCTGGTCGACGATCTGCTGCTGGCTCAACTTTCGCTCGCCCCACGGCGCAAGCGTCAGCACCATGAAAGCGCTGTTGGCCTGACCGCCGCGACCGGCGATGGCGAAGACGTTCTGCACCTCGCCGCTGGCGCGCAGCGGCTCGATCAGGCTTTCGATGCGGCGCAATTGCGAGGCGGTGAAATCAAGGCTCACGCCCTGCGGCGCGGAAATGCTGAGCAGCACGACCGCGCGATCCTCGGCCGGCGTCAGTTCCTGGCGGATATTGGCGTAGAGCAGCACGGAGAGGGCGGCGAACAGGACGGCCACGGTGAGCACGACCGCCGGCGCATTGAGGCAGGCGCGCAGGATCCGCGAATAGACCGCGACGATCCAGCCGCCAAGACGCGCCCCGGGCCCATTGCCCGAATCGGCCCTGGGCTTGCCGCCCAGGAGGCGCGAGGCGAGCATCGGGCACAGCGACAGCGCGATCACCGAGGACAGCATGACCGAAATCGCCAAGACGAAGCCGAATTCGCGGAAAAGGCCGCCCGCCTTTCCCGGCAGGAAGGAGATGGGGACGAAGACCGCCGCCAGAGTCGCGGTTGTCGTGACGACGGCGAAGAACACCTCGCGCGTGCCGATCACCGCAGCGGCTCTCGCGCCCATGCCCCTGTTGCGATGGCTGACGATGTTCTCCAGCACCACGATCGCGTCGTCGACGACGATGCCCGTCGCCAGCACCAGCGCCAGCAAGGTGAGGATGTTGACCGAGAAGCCGGCGATCCAGATGCCTGCCAGCGCGCCGATCAACGCCACCGGAAGCGTGATTGCCGGTATGAGCGTGGCGCGGACATTGAACAGGAACAGATAGATCACGGCGATGACGATCAGCGTGGCGAGGACGAGCGAGCGCACCACCTCCTCGATCGCGGCGGAGACGAAGGTCGCCTCGTCGCCAGTCACCTTGATGTTGACGCCCGGCGGCAGGATCTTGCGAATTTCCTCGACCGCCTCGTTGACGCCCTTGGAAATCTCGATCGTGTTGGAACCGGCCTGGCGCACGATGCCCATGCCGACGCCGGTCTTGCCATTGGCGCGCAGCGCGCTCGTGCCCGGATCGGGGCCGAGGGTCACCATCGCCACGTCGCCGATGCGCGTGCGGTCGCGGATGATCGTCGATTCGAACTCCGCCGCGGTGTCGATGGTGGCGTTGGCGCGCACCACGATGTCCTGCGAGGAGGAGGTGAGCGAGCCGGCCGGGGTGTCGAAGGCCGCATTGCCGAGCGCCGTTCCCAGATTGGCGATGGTCAGGCCGCGACTGGCCAGCTTGGCCTGATCGACATCGATGCGGAAGACCTTGTCGCGGTCGCCATAGACCTGGACGTCGGCAACGCCCGGCACGGCGGCGAGGCGGTCGACCACCTCGTCCTCGACCAGGATCGTCATGTCCTCGACCGACATGGTGTCGGAGGTGACGGCGAGGCGCATCACCGCCTGGGCGTTGTCGTCCGCCTTGACGATGCGGGGATCCTCCGCGTCGTCGGGCAGGTCGCGGCTGACCCGGCCGAGCGCATCGCGCAGGTCGGATGCGGCGACGTCGAGATTGGTCGATTCATTGAATTCGACCGTGACCCGGCTGCGCCCGAAGGAAGAGGAAGAGGAAATCGAGCGGACGCCGGGCACGCGGGCGGCGGCGCCCTCGATCGGCGAGGTCAGTTCCCGGTCCACGGTTTCCGGCGCGGCGCCGACGAATTCGGTCGTGACGGTGATGATCGGGCTGTCGACCTCGGGAAGTTCGCGGATCTCGACGCCGAAGAATGCCGCCAGTCCGGCGACCACGATCAAGAGGTTGAGCACCATGGCGAGCACGGGGCGGCGAACGAAGATCGCCGTGAAGTCGGAGACTCCCTTGTCGGCCGCCTGCTTTTCCTCGTCCTGGGTCTGGTCGTCCCTTGTCCGGTCGTCCTGGCTCATCGGCGATCAGCTTCCATTGACGCGGGCGGCCGGCTGGCTCGGCCGCTCCTGGCCCGCGACCCGCAGCGCCGCGCCCTGGCGCAGGGACTGGACGCCCTCGGTCACCACTTCCTCGCCCGCGGCCAGTTGGCCGTCGACGAGCACGGAATCGGAATTGCGCTGGACAATGCGGACCGGCACGCGCAACGCCTTGCCCTCCTGCGCCTTCCAGA
>JAUIBM010000165.1 GCA_030428345.1 Alphaproteobacteria bacterium
TCGGCTTCCTCTTTTCCGAGTTCGGCCTTGAGCAGGAAGGCGTTTTCGGTCGCAATCCGTTGGCCATCTTGCAGGCCGGACTCGATCACGATGCGCCCTCCCGAGCGCGATCCCGTCACGACAGGCATCGCCCGAAAGCCGGTACGCGTGCGAACGAACACCACTTCACGGCCTTCGACCATCTGAACTGCGGATTCAGGCACCGAGATCAAGGTCGCATCGGTTTCACCTGAGAGTCGGATGCGCGCCTGCAAGAATGCGCCTGGCTGCAATCCGGGGACCGCTCCAGCGAGCGAAATAACTGCGGTTGCGCTGCGGCTTTCCGGATCGAGCGCGGGGGTTATCGAGCGCACACGTCCGCCGATCTCCCGCTCCTCTCCGAATTCCAGCGTTGCCTCGTCGCCGGGCCTAATTCTCGCAGCATCACTGGCGGGCAGAGCAACCTGCACTTGCAAGCCGCTCGCGTTCACGATCTGGAACATCTCTTCACCGGCGGAGACGTAGGAGCCAAGCACGATCGGCGCGCTGGTGATCTGCCCTGAAATCGGACTCGTCACGGCCAGCGAACGCCCATCCCCGCTGACACCAGCAGCAGCGGATGCGGCTTGTGCGCGTGACAGCTCCGATCTTGCCACTTGCAGATTGGCCTGCGCCGCTTCGAGATCCTGCCGGGCCGTCACATTGGCCTCGAACAGCCGCTTTTCGCGGTCGTAGAGCGCAGACAGTTCATTGACCCGCGCACGCGCGGCAGCGACCTGCGCAGCCAGTCCGGCAGCATCAGCGCTCTCGATCCGCGCGATCACCTCCCCCTGCCTGACATAATCGCCAAGCATCTTGTTCACGCTCTTCACCACACCGGATGCACGCGCATCGATCCGTGCGCTGGCATTCGGCGCCGCGGCGACGGTCGCTGGGAATACAAGCTCCGTTGCTGCGCCGAATTGGACAGCTTCGATTTCTATCGACGAAGCTGCGATCTGCTTCTCGTCGATCAGCAGAACGCCTTCGGGGACTTCGCTCTTTTCAACTTGTTCCGCTTGCTGGTCGGGTCCGTTTGAGTCAGCGGGCCAGAAGACCGAGGCCAAGGCGGCCAGCAAGATCAGGACGCCGCTTACGGCGATCAAATGGCTACGTTCCATGGAAATGGGCCTCACTGTGCGTTGAGCCAGATGAGCCGCGCCGCGAGCAGGCCGCGGGTCTCTTCTGCCTGAATCAGATTTTCACGAATGGCGTCGCGCGCTTCGGCAGCCGCCAGAACTTCGATCAGCGGAAATCTGCCATTGCGGTAGCCGATTTCGACGAGCCTGAGCGCTTCCTCAGCCTGCGGCAGGGATGCGCTGGAGAGGGTCTCCACACGCGTTTCGGCGGCCAGATAAAGCGTTCGCGTCCGCTCGAACTCCACGCGGTAGTCCGCCTCGGCTATCGCCTCGCTCGCGCTTGCCGCGCGGTATTGCGCCTCGGCGGCTGCGATGTTGCCCTGGTTGCGGTTGCGAAAGGGAAGCGGAATGGAAATCCCGACGATGAACGCTTGATCGTTGCTTTCCTCAAAACGGCGCACGCCTGCCGACAGCGTTGGGTCGGGAACGCCAAGCGAGCGCTCACGCGCAATTTCGGCTTCAGCAAAGCTGGTTCGAGCGCCCGCAATGCGCAGTTGCAACGGATTTTCGGAAACCGGCGGTGCAAGGGGCGGCGATAAGTCAGGAAAGACGTTCGATACTGCGGGATTGGGCTGTCCGGATACCCAGAGAGCCGCGAGCGCCTGACGTGCTGCTAAATCGTCTGCTTGTGCAGCCTGCAATTCGGCCTCCGCCTCGGCAAGCGTAGCTTGTGCACGCATAGCTCGAAGAGGCGGCTCCCGCCCGACCTCTACAAGCACGTTGGCGATCCGCGTCAGTTCACGGTTTCGCTCGACGATTTCCCGCGCGAGAACGAGGCGTTGGCCTGCGGCGACAGCCTGCACATAACGCTCGCGCACCCCCAAAGCGAGTTGCGACAAGGCAAATTCGCTCTGCAAGCCGGCGAAATCGGACGATGCGCGTGCGCTCGCGATGCGTGCGCTTCGCTTGCCGCCGAGTTCGAGCGGCTGACCGATCGCTAGGGTATATTCGGTCGACCGCAGCCCGGAGAAAGCGCCGGAGCCCGCGATGTTCTCGGCCTCGAGCGATAGCTCGGGATTGGGTCGGAGGCGTGCTTGGTCGATAGCCGCACGCGCGGCTTCGGCCTCCGCCTGAGGGCCGTAAACCCGGGGATTGCTGGAAGGGTCATCTTCCCCTTCAATGCCGACGCCCGCTCGAGCGAGCGCTTCCTCGAGTGTAACTGTTTCCTGTGCCAATACTGGCGAACCCGTGGACACGGCAATCAAGGCCGCGGCCAGTGCAAAGCACCGCATTATTGTATCTCCTGACTGAAACCAATCGAGCGCACGCGCAGGCGCACTCGCACATGATTTGCTGTCAGGCTTTGGGAGGTTGGATCAGAACCGGCGGCGCGCGCGAGGTGAGCATCGAAGTCGCCAGCGGACCCTTCAGGCTATTCGTGCGCGCAAAGGGCGACCCCAGGAACACTCCACTATCGGCGAGGCTGAAGCTGCAATTGTGATGATGCGTTGCCGAATGGTCCTGACCATCATGGTCCGGCTCGGGATCATTGCTATCGAAGTGGTCCGCCCCATGCGCATAAACGTGATCGGCCGCATGAACGAAGCTTTCGCCTTCTGAAGCATGCGCGTCAGGTAACGATAGGACACTACCGAAAAGAATGGCGATGATCGCAAGGAAGGGGAACACAAGACGCGGCATGTTACTCAACCCTTTAGGAGCCTTGCAAAGCTTGCGCAACCACGGCTGTCTGAGCGCTTGTCTTTTCATGATCACGATTTGGCACCGACGAATTCATACGCACAACCGGCCAGAAACTCGCGGAAATGAACTTCGCGCAAAACTTTGCGTGCTGGAAGCCAAGGGCGGAACTCTTCATATTCCCGCGCCACACCAAATGGTTTGGTCAGCACTATGCCGATTTCAATCAGCCATCGCGGCCAGCGCTCGGGGTGCTTCAGGCCAAGCAGGGCCATCCGGCCACCCGTCGGGAGAGCAGCTGAGGCGCGCTCGATGATCGCGGCGTAGTCAGGTGGCATTTCCAGTCCAAAGGTGCTGATGACTGCGCTGGTCTCGCTCGGAAAGCGGAAGGCGGCTACGTCTGACTGCACAAATTCGACATTGCTAGCTCGCAGGCGCTTCGCTCGTCGACGGGCTTGGTCGAGCATGCCTTGCGAAAGGTCGACCAGCGTCACCTTGCCGCTTGGTCCTACTCTCTCAAGCAGAAACGCGAGGTTTGCGCCGGTGCCAGCACATAGATCGATCACATGGTCACCGGCGTTGAGTTCAAGCCGGTTAACCAGATCGCGTCGCCAGCGACCAAGACCGGCCCACCGAAACCCCGACACCAATCGGTCATAGATTCCCGCGGTCTTGTCGTAGAGACGTTCAACCTGTTCGTTGGATAGAATTGCCATGGCGCGTGCTAGCGAACCTCGTCCGAAGAGATGGTGAAAACCTCCGCGAGGTCGTCCGGGTATGGCATTGGCGCGAATGCGCTCACGTTTGCGCGTCCGGTATTGCCCCAGGGGAGCCGTCCGGTGAGATTGCCAAGGGGAGCGAGCGCAAGACGTATGACCTGCCCCAGAACTTCGCGGCCATCGCGGGTTTCAACTGCATAGCCCAGCATCGTCATATGTGAACGAAGGTGCGGCCCGAAGAAGCCCTGGCCCAGAATATGTTCCCGCTCGAGCGCGGTCCAAGCCAAAGCCCGGTCACCAGACTGCCTGGCGGCACGGAAAACGCACCGCTCAGCTTCGATAAGTTCAATAATGTCCTTCTTTGCCACAGGATTTTACCGTTCTGCTTGCATCTTCGAATCGTCTTATGCACCTTGTAGTGGCTACAAGGTCAAGCATTGCGAGAAACCATGAAGATTGGTGCCTTGGCGCGGAAGACCGGCACGACCGCCGAAACGATCCGCTACTACGAACGGACCGGATTGCTGGAGGAACCACCACGCACCGCCGGAAACTACCGGGACTATGGCCCGACCGAATTGGCCAGATTGCGGTTTATCCGCCGCGCACGCGACCTTGGCTTCACCATGGCGGAGGTGCGCCAATTGCTTTCTTTGTCGGATGATCCATCGCAATCGTGCGAAGCCGTGGACTCTATTGCCAGCCTCCACCTACGCGAAGTGGATCGGAAGCTTGGTGACTTGCGAAAACTGCGAACCGAACTGCGCCATATGGTCGACGACTGCCAGCACGGAGCGGTTGGCGAATGCCGGATAATCGAAGTGCTTTCCGGCTAGCGGGACAGCGCGCGTTTATTCGAGCGGTGACGGGACGCAAACCATGATCATCTCGAAATTCGGGGCGTGTTCTGACATATCTCGTCGGTGCGTTCGACAACAGAACCGATCCAGTCATCGATCTCGGCTTCGACCCAAACCGTGCAACGGGGACCGAGCGAACGCGACTTTGGAAAACGGCCTTCGCGCATCCGCTGATAGATTGCCGTTCGGCGCAGGCCCACGCGCGCCATGACCTCGGGAAGACGAATGAGCCGGTCTGGCGTTGGCTCGACAGGAACGGCTTCCGCGTCCGTTTCGAGACCAGTCGTCATTTCAGAGAGCGAAGCTTTGTTCATCCTGCCGCTCCAGTAGCGCGAGGTGATCCGACAGGAGACCGGCGGTGCGGTGCGCGGTCCCCTTTGCCCAGCGCGGTCTCACATCGAGCAGCCTCTGGCCCAGCGCTTGATCCAAAGCAGACGGCAACTCGCTTATGAAGGTTTCAAGAAATTCCAGCACGCCGCTATTCTGCCAATCCTCGCTACGCTGCGAGTACCCCGCGAGTGCCAGCATCAGGGAGGTGCGCGGCGCGTGTCCGCTCGCGTCAAGGATGGCCAGCGCCTCTGGCAGTGTGGCTGACCTTGTCCCGGCGAGGATGCGTCGGAGCGCGTCCTTGTTGATATTCGTCTGTGCGGCAATCGTCCGCCGGGACTTGCCACTTTCGTCCACGGCATGGTCGAGGAAAGCGGCGACTCCTCGCGATAGTTCTTCCCATTTGTCGTTTGTGTTTCGCGCCATTGTTCCTGCTTCCGGTGATCTTTAGCGAATCACCAACAGGCTAGGCGACGCGTCAAACTGTAGGAAAGGGAAAAGAACAAATAAGGAACACGTAGGAAGCTGGCTCATCGTCACACGATTTGATTCGCGCAGATTCCGGTCCCTCGATCTCAGACTTCGGTATGGGTGGCGCAATGATCGGTATTCTTGGCCGCAATGTCTGCACCGGTCGCGCAAAGCCTGGTCAGATTGCCCAGAATCGACGATTTCTCTTGGTCGGAATGCCGCGTGCGGCAGTTTCCGTTTTCCTACACCCTGCCTTCCAATCGAGGAAAGAACATACAGCGAACGCATCGCTGCCAATGTTCGAAACGGAGTTCCTCGATGAACAATGCAATCACCCTTCCCCGCCCATCCGTTAAAGGCATTCGTGCCCGCGACTATATTCTTCCGGCCGCGATTGCGCTCGCCTGCGCCGGTGCCGCCTATGCCGGTGCCGACACAACCTTTGATCCGGCGCTGCAGAAGTTCACTGACTTCCTCGAAGGTTCGGGCGGGAAAATCATCACCGTCCTCAGCCTTGCCGGCGGTTTGATCGCGCTCGCCTCGGGCCGCTTCGCCCTTGGGCAGGTCGCGGTCCCGGTCGGTGTCGGAATTGGCGTCGGCACAGGCGTGCCGATCGTCACCTCGGTCGTGACCGCAACCATTTGATCGCGGTCTAACGACGGGAGGGCGGCATGGCCGACAGATACCTCGTTCCACGGCGGCTCGACGACCCGGAGCTTATCGGCTTCTGGACCATCGACGAGTTTGCGGGACTGCTCGTCCCCTTCGCGTGGGGCATCCTTTCGCAGCACATCCTCATCGGCACAGCCCTGTCCGGGCTCACCTGGTTCGCCCTTCGAAAGGCGAAGGCGTCAGGTGCAGGGTCGAAACTGGTCCATGCTGCCTACTGGTATCTGCCGGGGAGCTTCCTCGGGCTGAAAGCCACGCCGCCCTCCCACTGCCGCCTGCTTGCAGGCTGAGGGAGGAACCCATGAGACACGAATTCGCCTATGAGGAAGCGCAGCGTCACCTCAAACAGCGCAACCGCTTCGCCGCGCTGTCAGCCGTGCTGGGCCTTACCAGCCTGCTGGCGGTCGGCGCGGCGGCGACGCGCGAGGAAAGCGTCATTTTGGTGCCTGTCACGACCGAGCGCCTGACGCTCGGGAGCGGCGGTACCGATGCGCACTACCTCGAACTCGTAACCCGCGACACCGCGCTCATGCTGCTCAATCGCGCACCCGAGAGCCTCGACTACTGGATGGAACAGGTCCTCAAGGTGGCAGATCCGTCAGCGCACGGGAGCCTCAAGGCCGAGCTCGTCAAGATCGTCGACGAGCAGCGCGGTTCGGACATCAGCCAGGCCTTCGTCATCTCGCGGATGGAGGTCGACGCGCAGGCGCTCACCGCTGTCGTCACCGGCACGCTCAAGACCTTCGTCGGTGCGCAGGTGATCGCAAGCCAAGAGCGCAGCTTCGAATTCAGCTGGAACCGCCGCGGCCTCAGTCTCGGCCTTACCGGCTTCCGCCAGCTCCCAACCGAAAACGAGGAGGAGAACCCATGACACTCCTATCC
>JAUIBM010000166.1 GCA_030428345.1 Alphaproteobacteria bacterium
CTGATCGACTATGTCGGGAATCGCGTTCGCTTCATGGTGCATGAGAATTACCGCTTCCGGCCGCATTACATGACCGTGCGCCGATGGCTCGCGGAAGGCCGCATCGGCGCGGTGCGGCACGCAGCAATCTCGTGTCGCGGTTCGGGTCTGTGCCCCCGCGAAGGAGAGGCGCCGTTCCTGATCGAGCGCCAGCCCTATCTGACGAGCTTCCGGCGCAACCTGGTTTTTGAAACCATGATCCATCACCTGGACGTGCTGCGCTGCCTTTGCGGGCCGCTGAATGTTGTCGCGGCGCAACTCAACCGGCTCGCCGAGGGCCTTCCCGGCGAAGACACCGCCGCGATCCTGATGACCGGGCCGGACGGCCTTATCGCCACGGCGGACGGCTGCCTGGTTGCGCCCGGCTATCCGCCGCTGCACGGCGACCGGCTGGAACTGATCGGCAGCAAGGGAACGATCCTGATGGAACTGAACCGAATTTCCATGGTCGGCGAGGATTCGACGGCGCAAGAGGTCGATCTGCTCGGGCGCTATCAGGAGTGCTTCGACACGGTCATGGCGAGCTTCGTGCGCGATCTTGCCGGCAATGCGCCATTCGAGACCGATCGCCTCGACAATCTGGAGACCCTGCGGCTGATGGAAAGCGTCTACACGGCCGCCGGAGTGGAGGTGGCGACATGAACCAGCAAGCGCCCAGCCTGACCCCTGCAATCGACTCCGAGCGCATCGCCAGGCTGTTCGACATCAAGGGCATGCGCGTTTTCGTACCCGGGGGCTATGGCGCGATCGGCGAGGCAATCACCACCGCCATGGCAGCCCATGGCGCGATCGTCTCGGTGGCCGGGCCGAATGTCGAGAAGTCGCGGGCCCTCGCGGCGCGGATCGCCGAGGCGGGCGGCGCGGCGCATGGATTTGAACTCGACGCGCGCGACATCGGCTCGATACGGGCGGCGACGGCGGATGTCATTGCCGCGATGGGCGGTATCGATGTTCTGGTGAACTGCGTCGGCATCCAGCGCGAACAGCATCTGATGGAGGTGACCGAGGAGGCCTTCGACGACGTCTATCGCACCAATCTCAAATCGGCGATGTTCCTCGCCCAGGAAACCGCCCGCGACCAGATCGCCCGCGCCAAGGGCGGGCGGCAGATCCATATCCTGTCGGTGCGATCGCAACTCGCCCTCCGCGGGCGCGGTTACTCGGCCTATTGCTCGAGCAAGGGCGGCCTCGCCATGCTGGTCAAGCAGCATGCGATGGAGCTTGCCCCGCACAACATCACCGTGAACGGCGTCGCCCCGACATTCATCCAGTCGGACCGCATTCGTCCGCATCTGGACAAGCCGGAATTCCGGGACTTCATTTTCGAGCGCAATCCGCTCGGCCGCATCGGCGATCCGCTGGAGGTCTGCGGGCAGGTGATCGCGTTCGCGGCGCCCGCCGGCAGCTACATGACCGGACAGATCGTCTATGTCGACGGCGGCGTGACGGCTTCGCAATGACCCGGCTGCGCTCCTCCCGCTGGTTCGACACCGATGATTTGCGTGGCTTCGGCCATCGCTCGCGTCTCATGCAGATGGGCTATTCGCGCGAGGACTGGGAAGGTCGTCCGGTCATCGCCATCCTCAACACCTGGTCGGACATCAATCCCTGCCATGCCCATTTCCGCTCGCGCGTGGAAGACGCGAAACGCGGTGTGCTGCAGGCCGGCGGCTTCCCCATCGAACTGCCGGCGCTTTCGCTTTCGGAGAACTTCGTCAAGCCCACCACCATGCTCTACCGCAATCTGCTCGCGTTGGAGACCGAGGAATTGCTGCGCTCGCATCCGGTCGACGGGGCCGTGCTGATGGGCGGCTGCGACAAGACCGGTCCGGCCCTGCTGATGGGCGCGATTACCATGGATCTGCCCGCGATATTCCTGCCGGCGGGTCCCATGCTACGCGGCAATCTGCGCGGCGAGGTGCTGGGGTCGGGCTCCGATGCGTGGAAATACTGGGACGACAGAAGGGCGGGAAAGATCGGCCTGGAGGAATGGCAGCAGGTCGAGGCGGGAATCGCCCGATCCTACGGGCATTGCATGACCATGGGCACGGCCGCGACGATGACCGGCATTATCGACGCCCTGGGAATGAGCCTCACCGGAGCCTCCTCGATTCCCGCCGCCGACGCCAACCACATCCGCATGGCGACCGCGACCGGCCGGCGTGCTGTCGAACTGGTTCGCGAGGATTTACGCCCGTCGCGCGTCCTTTCGGCGTTTTCGTTCGGCAATGCGTTGAACGTGGCCATGGCGATGGGATGTTCGACCAACGCCATCATTCACCTGATCGCCCTGTCGCGCCGGGCCGGATTTCCGCTGACGCTGGATGATTTCCACGCCGCCGGGCAGCGGGTTCCGCTGCTGGCGAACATCCGCCCGTCCGGCGAGGCCTACCTCATGGAGGATTTCTTCTATGCGGGCGGGTTGCGGGCGCTCATGGCGCAAATGGGCGCGTTCATCGACGGTTCCGCCCGAACCGTCGGCGGGCGGACGATCGGCGAAGAAATCGCGGGCGCGGAGACCTTCCTGCCCGACGTCATTCGCGGCCTTGGCAATCCTGTCTCCACCCAACCGGCCATGGCTGTCTTGCGCGGCAATCTTGCGCCGGATGGCGCTGTGATGAAGCCGTCAGCCGCCGATCCACGCCTGCTCAAGCATCGCGGCCGGGCGGTCGTCTTCGACAGCTATGGCGAGATGAAGGCGCAGATCGACGACCCCAAACTGGACATCACGCCGGACGACGTCCTCATCATGCGAGGCGCCGGGCCGCAGGGCGGGCCGGGCATGCCGGAATGGGGCATGCTGCCAATTCCGAAATATCTCCTGGAACAGGGCGTCCGCGACATGCTCCGGCTGTCCGACGCGAGAATGAGCGGCACCAGCTATGGCGCCTGCATTCTGCATATTGCTCCGGAGGCGCATGTCGGCGGTCCGCTGGCGCTGGTGCGCACGGGGGATTTCATCGCGGTGGACGCCCGCGCCGGCCGGTTGGACATGGAGGTCGACGCTGACGAACTCGCCCGCCGCCGCGCGGAATGGAGCAGGCCGCAAGGCAGGTTCGGACGCGGCTATGGCTGGGTCTATGCCAGGCACGTGCTGCAAGCCGACCAGGGCTGTGATTTCGAATTCCTGGAGACCGGATTCGGTCCGGACGTGCCTGAACCCGAGATCTTGTGACGAGGAGGAGCGACAATGGCGGATACGCAACCGAAACTGCTGATTGGCGGAGAATTCCGGTTGGTGGGCGGCGCCGATCCGATCCCCGTGATCAACCCATGCACCGAAGAGGTGCTCTGGCGGGCGCCGGCCTGTTCGGCGCAGGATGTGGCGGAGGCGCTCTCCCATGCGCGCAAGGCGCAGGCCTCGTGGAGCAACATTCACGGCTGGGAGCGCGGCCGCATCTTGCGAAGCGTCGCTGCTCAGATGCGGGAGCGCACGGACCGGATCGCGCGGGCGCTCTCACTGGAAATCGGCCGTCCCTACACACAGGCGGCAGGGGAGGTGGGCGCGGCGATCGAACAATTCGAATGGTTCGCGGGTGAGGCGGAGCGGCTGTTCGGGGAGACGATCGCATCGCGGCAGGGCGGGCGGCTCGTGATCGAACACGAACCGGTCGGCATCTGCGCCGCCTTCACGGCCTGGAATTTTCCGGTCAATCTGCCAGTGCGGAAGATCGCGCCCGCGCTTGCCGCGGGTTGCGCCATCCTAGTGCGTCCTTCCGAGCAGGTTCCGATGACCTCCACGCTTATCGCCGAAGCTTGCGTGGCTGGCGGGGTTCCCGACGGGGTGGTGCAACTCCTGCTGGGCAAGGCCGCCGACATCACCCCGGCGATCATGGCGGCCGAGGAAGTGCGCAAGATCTCCCTGACCGGCTCGACGCGCGTCGGAAAGATGCTGTTGGCCGAGGCGGCGCAGACGGTCAAGCGCTGCTCGATGGAACTGGGAGGCCATGCGCCGGTCGTCGTCTGCGCCGATGCCGATGTCGAGGCCGCGGCGGTGCAATGCGCCGGATTCAAGTTCCGCAATGCCGGGCAGGTCTGCATCGCTCCCAATCGCTTCTATGTGGAGGAGGGCGTTGCCGACCGTTTCCTGGCGACGATGAAGGCCGAGGCGGAAAAACTGGTTGTCGGGGACAGCCAGGACGAGGCCTCGTCGATGGGGCCGCTCACCCTGCCGTCCGGCCGCGAAAAGGTGGAGAGGCTGATCGCCGACGCCCTGGACAAGGGCGCGCGGCTGACGACCGGCGGGCGGCGGCCGCAAGGAAGGAATGCCGGCTATTTTCTTGAGCCGACCATCCTGGCCGACGTTCCGGACAATGCGGACATCATGTCGGAGGAACCGTTCGGTCCGGTCGCGCCGGTCGCCACCTTTCGCAAGCTGGACGATGCGATCGAGAGGGCCAATTCGACACCCTACGGTCTCGCCGCCTATGCCTTCACCGCCAGCCAGGGCAAGGCGGCGGCGCTCTCGCGCGGTCTGCATGCGGGCATGGTGGGCGTCAATACCTTCCTGATCGCCCATGCCGAGGCGCCCTTTGGCGGCATCGATCATTCCGGCATGGGCCGCGAAGGCGGACGGGAGGCGATCCGCGACTACCAGAACACGAAGCTCAGCCACATGATGCCCGCATGAGCGAGCGCGCAGGGCGCGGCAACCGGGATTAGTCGGAAACCGCTTGCGTCTCCTCGCGCGGGATCCGGAACCAGGCGACATAGAGCGCCGGCAGGAAGAGCAGCGTCAGGACGGTGCCCACCACGATCCCGCCCATCATTGCGTAGGCCATGGGTCCCCAGAACACCTCCCTGGAAATCGGGATGAGGGCAAGGGTAGCCGCCGCCGCCGTCAGCAGGATCGGCCGCATTCGATGCTCGGTCGCCTCGACGACCGCGCGCCACGGCGGAACGCCCTCCGTCCTGAGATTCTCGATCTGTATAACAAGAATGACGGAGTTTCGTATCAGGATTCCCACCAGCGCGAGCACGCCCAGTATCGCGACGAATCCCATCGGGGCATTGCTCATCAGCAGCGCCGCCACCACGCCGATCAAGGCCAGCGGGGCCACGGCGAACACCAGGAACAGGCGGCTGAAACTCTGGAGCTGGAACATCAGCAACGTCGCCATGGTGAACAGCATGAGCGGGGCGACGGCAATGATCGGCCCCTGGGACTCGGCGCTGGATTCCACCGAGCCGCCGATCTCGACCTGATATCCGACGGGCAGGGTGCTCTCGAACTTCTCCACCTGCGGCGTCAGCTGTTGGACGATGGTGGCCGGCTGGGTGGGACCGGTCACCGCCGCTTTGATGGTGATGGTGGGGATGCGGTCCCTGCGGGCGATCATCGGCTGTTCCAGTTCATACCGAAACTTCGCGATTGCCGACAGCGGTACGGATTTGCCGCTGGAATTGGGAAGTTGCAGGTCTCTCAGTGTCTCGATCGAACCGCGCTCGGAATCCTGGGCCCGGCCGATCACGTCGACGAGATAGATCGCATCCCTGATCTTGGTCACCACGGACCCCTCGACGATGCTGTTCAGCCCCGTGGCGATGTCCTCCGAGGAAATGCCGAGCTGGCGCGCCTTGTCCTGCAGGACGTCCACCTTCACGACCCGGGAGGGTTCGTTCCAGTCATAGCTCATGTTGGAAAGCAGCGGGTTCTGGTTGACGATGCTCCCCAATTGCAGCGCCAGCTGGCGAACCTTCTCCACGTCCGGCCCGCTCACCCGGTATTGAACGGGCTTGCCGACTGGAGGTCCGATGTCCAGAAGCTTGACGAAGGCGTCGGTGCCGGGAAACGTCTTGGTGAGATAGTCCTGAAGGTCCTTGCGAAGACGGTTCCTCGCTTCCAGGTCCCTGGCGACAATCACGATCTGGCCGAACCAGGCGGCAGGCGTCTGCACGTCATAGGACAGGATGAAGCGCGGAGCGCCCTCGCCGACATAGGTCGACCAATGCTCGATATCCGGGTTGCCGGAGAGCTTTGCCTGTTCGAATTGCGCCATCTGCCTGTTGGTCTCGGTGATGGTGCTGTTTTGCGGCAGGTTCCAGTCGACGATCAGCTCGACGCGGTCGGAGGCCGGGAAAAATTGCTGCTGCACCAGTCCCAGCCCGCCGACCGAGACGGCGAAGGCGAGGATCGTCGCAACGATCGTTACCCAGCGCCAGCGCATTGCGACGAGGAGCAGCCAGGAAAACGCGGCGGCCAGCCGGCCCTTCTTTTCATGATGCGATTTCATGGACGCCGGCAGGATCGTGACGCCCAGGAGCGGCGTGAACAGGACCGCGACGACCCAGGAGACAAGCAGCGAAACGGCGATCACGACAAACAGCGTGAAGGTGAATTCGCCAGCGGCGCTGTTGTTGAGGCCGATCGGAATGAAGCCCGCAACCGTGACCAGCGTGCCCGTCAACATCGGGAAGGCGGTGGAGGTGTAGACATGCGTCGCCGCCTTGCGCAGCGTGTCGCCGGCCTCGAGCCGCGAGACCATCATTTCCACCGCGATCATGGCGTCGTCGACCAGCAGTCCGAGGGCGATGATCAGGGCGCCCAGCGAAATCCGCTGCAGGGAGATGCCGCTATATTCCATGACGACGAAGGTGATGGCGAGCACCAGCGGAATCGAGATCGCGACGACCATGCCGGCGCGCACGCCCAGGCTG
>JAUIBM010000167.1 GCA_030428345.1 Alphaproteobacteria bacterium
CGTGGCCGCCGCCTTTACAGGCATGATCGGCGTCACGCTGGAACCCGCCGCGCAAGGAGAAATCGCCGATGCCCTGGTGCAGATTGTCGGCGCGGCCGGCGCGCTGCTCGCCATCTACGGTCGTTTGCGGGCGACCGATGTGATCGCCTGAGGCGGATATCGTGAACTGGATCGCCCTTGCGAGCGCCCTCGCGGGGGCGCTCAAGGCGCTGGCGGGCGCCGCATCGCAATGGCTCGCGTGGCGCCGTCGGGACGAGGAGGCTGAACGCGATGCGCGGGCAACAGCATTTCGGCGGCTTTCGACGGCGCTTCGCGCCCGCCTGCGGCGCCGCGATCTTGACGCTGCTCCTGGCGGCCTGCCGCCCGGCGACGCCTATCGCCGCGATTGAGCCGGCGGTTGACGACAATGCGCAAGGCTGGGTCTGCCTGGCCTTTCGCCCGATCTCGTGGTCGTCCGAGGATACCCCGCAGACGGCTTCTCAAATACGCGAACACAATGCAGTATGGGATTCGCTCTGCAAGTCTGGATGAACCACGTTGAATTTCCCGCTATTCATTCCCCGTTCAGCCGAATTCTGATATCTCATGCGGCCATGAAAACGCTCGTCCAAATCCTGTTTGCATTTCTGGTCTTTGCCGCCGCGCCCGCCATTGCGCGCGCCGACAATTGTTCCGGCATCGCGCAAAATCTGGCGGCCCAATATGGTGCGCAGGTGATCAAGGCCGTCAGCAAGGACGGACAATGCGTCGTGACGCTGCGAATCCCCGGCCAGGGCGGGCAACCGCCCCGCGTGGAAACCAAGACAGTCAGCGGTTGAAGCAGATGCGCGTTCTGATCGTTGAAGACGACAAGGATCTCAACCGGCAGCTGGAGCAGGCTTTCGCGGATGCGGGCTATGCGGTCGACAAGGCGTTCGATGGCGAGGAGGGGCACTTTCTCGGCGATACCGAACCCTATGACGCGGTGGTTCTCGACATAGGCCTGCCCAAGGCCGACGGCATCAGCGTGCTGGAGAAATGGCGCCGCGCCGGACGGACAATGCCGGTCCTCATCCTTACCGCGCGCGACCGCTGGAACGACAAGGTTGCCGGGATCGATGCCGGCGCGGACGATTACGTCACCAAGCCGTTTCACGTCGAGGAAGTGCTGGCGCGGGTTCGCGCCCTGATCCGTCGCGCGGCCGGGCATGCAAGCTCGCTGCTCGTATGCGGCCCCATCGAATTCGATACCCGCACCTCCAAGGTCACGGTCGCGGGCAGCGCGGTGAAGCTGACCAGCCATGAACTGCGCCTGCTGGGCTATTTGATGCACCATCAGGACAAGGTGCTTTCGCGCACCGAGCTCACCGAGCATCTGTACGATCAGGATTTCGATCGTGATTCCAACACGATAGAGGTCTTCATCGGGCGCCTGCGCAAGAAGCTCGGCACCGATTGCATCGAGACGGTCCGCGGCCTCGGCTACCGCTTGCAATCTTCCGTCCCGGCGCAAGACTGAACGCTTGATGCGCCCCGGCACGCTTTCCCTGCGCCTGTTTCTGCTGACTTCGCTGTGGGCCCTGTTTTCGGTGGCATTGGTCGCCTTCGTGCTCAGCCAGGCCTATCGGCAGAACGCCGAGCGCCGCTTCGCCGAGCTGGTGACCGCCAATCTGTACAACCTTCTGGGATCGGTGCAGGCGGATGCGGACGGCAAGCTTGTCGGTCAGCCGGATCTTCGCGATCCGCGCTACACCGTGTTCGGTTCCGGCTGGTACTGGGAGGTGAGCGCGCTTTCCAGCCCGGCGAACAGGCTGGCGTCCACCTCCCTGGTCGACGGGCGCATCACCGCGCCGAAGGATCTGCCTTTTGACGCCAACTACCAGCGCAACTGGACCTACACCGATAACCGAGGCGCGCAGCTGACCGCCGTCGAGGCCCGGGTGTTTCTTGGAAGCGGCTCGGAAATCTATTCCTTTCGCGTCACCGGCAACCGCAGCGAGCTGAGCGGCGAGGTCGCTTCCTTCACCCGGACGATGATCGTGCTTCTGGCGCTTTTCGGCCTTGGCTTCGTCATCGCCAGCTTTGTCATCGTAACGATCGGCCTGCGCCCGGTCTCGCGCGCCAGCCGGCGCCTGTCCGACATCCGTGAGGGGCGCGCGGAGCGGCTGGAGGGGCGTTTCCCGAGCGAGATCCAGCCCTTGATCGACGAGACCAACGCCCTCATCGAATCCAATCGCAGCGTCATAGAGCGCGCCCGCACGCAGGTCGGCAATCTCGCGCATTCGCTCAAGACCCCGCTTGCCGTGCTGAAGAACGAGGCCGGGGGCGCGCCGGCGGAATTGCGCAAGATCATCCTGGACCAGACCGGCCTGATGCAGCATCAGGTGCAGGCCTATCTCGATCGCGCCCGCATCGCCGCGCGGCACGCCACCGTCACCTCGCGCACGGATGTCGGCCCGGTTCTGGAACGCCTGTGCCGGGTGATCGGCAAGCTCAACCCGGCTCTGACGATCATTCCGCCCGGCCCGCGAATTTCGATCATTTTCGGGGGCGAGCAGCAGGATTTCGAGGAGATCGCCGGCAATCTTCTGGAAAACGCCGCCCGGTTCGCCCGGGAAAAGATCAAGGTCTGGGCGCAACGGGAAATGGTCGGCGACAAGGCGATGATGACGCTGGTCATCGAGGATGACGGTCCGGGAATGACCGCGGAGGAGGCAAAGATGGCCCTTGGCAGGGGCATGCGCCTCGACGAAACCACGCCCGGCTCCGGCCTTGGGCTGGCCATCGTCACCGATATCGTGAGCGAGTATGGCGGCAAGCTGACGCTGGATCGCTCGGAAATGGGGGGGCTGCGCTGCATGGTGGCGTTGCCGGCGCGGTAAATCGACCCATGTTTGCAAACGGCCGCGCGCCTTTCCAAATTTTGCCAAGCTGGGCTATTAGCAAAGGTCGGCAACGCGAAAATCGATCCGAGCAGGGAAGTTGAAAATGCTGAAGATCCAGGTTCTTGTTCCCGTGCTCGCCGCAATGGCGCTTGCCGGATGCAGCACCTTGCAGCCATCCGCGCGCGCCTCGCAGGGACTGGTTTCTGCGCCCCTGGCCAAGGAAATCGGTCCCGATGTGCCGGACGAGGCCCGCCGCAAAGCGGCCGAGGCGGAGTTTCGGGCGCTTGAGCATGGATTGGCGGGCGTCCCGGTCACATGGCGGCAATCCGACGCGGCCTATGGCACGGTGGTGCCCCAGCAGCCCTATTCGGTCGGTTCCGCGAATTGCCGCCGCTTTACCCGCAACATGACGATCAATGGCGAGCAGCGCTCCCGGACCGCCACGGCCTGTCGCCGCGAGGATGGCATATGGAGGCCTTTGACCTGATCGGCGTCAAACGCGGCCGGCGGCGGATGCGACCAATTGCTCCCGTTGCGGCAATTTTGCCGGACGCCATTGTAAACGCGGCCTTCGCGGGTAATTAGATAGAATGGTTTTCTGGCTTCTAGCAGGCGCAATGACGATCGCGGCGACGCTGGCCGCTGCAATTCCGTTGTTGTGGGGCCGCACCAGGCCGGACTCGGCGCTTGCGCATGACACGGAAATCTACCGCGCCCGCCTCACCGAGATCGACGCCGACCTCGCCCTGGGGCGGATCGCCAGACCGGAGGCCGAGGCGGCCAAGGCGGAGGAAGGCCGAAGATTGCTGGCGGCTTCCGCTTCGCAGCCAGGCGGGGTCGATGCCTCGCCAAGCCCGGCGCGCGCCATCGCGCTTGTCGCGGCGGTGGCTATTCCGCTGGGCAGCGTGCTCGCCTATCTGAGCTGGGGCAATCCGCAAATGCCCGACATGGCGATCGCCGCGCGCCAGGACATCGATCCGGCTCACCAGTCGATCGAGCAACTGATCCAGCGCGCCGAGGCGCGGTTGGCCAGCCATCCGGAAGACATTCGCGGCTGGGTCGTCGTGGCGCCGATCTACCTGCGTCTCGGGCGGTTCGACGATGCGGTGATCGCATGGCGCAATGCAGTGCGCTTGGCGCCGAAGGATCCGAACTACAAGATCTCGCTGGCCGAGGCGATTACGGCCGCTTCCGCCGGCGTCGTGACCGACGAGGCCAAGACCCTTCTGCAAACGGCCCTGGCCGAACGGCCGGGCGACGCGCGGGCGCGCTTCTACCTTGCGATCGCCCTTTCCCAGCAGGGTGCGCTGCCGCAGGCCGAAGCTGCCTGGCGGGCATTGATCGCGGAAGCGCCCGCCGAGGCGCCCTGGCTCCCCGTCGCCCATGCCCAATTGGCCGAGGTGCTGCAAAAGGCGGGCAAGCCGGCGGAGCCTCAGGTCGTGGCGAGCGCCGAGGGCGAGGGCAAGGCCCCCGCCCAACCCGGCCCGACAGCGGAGGACATTGCCGCCGCCGGTTCGATGTCCGCCGACGACCGCCAGGCGATGATCGAGGGCATGGTCGGGCGGCTCGCCGGCAGGCTGAAGGAAAATCCGGATGACAAGCCGGGTTGGCTGCGCCTCATCCGGGCCTATGGCGTGCTTGGCAAGCGCGACGAGGCGCTTGGCGCGATTGCCGACGCCAGGTCGCGTTTTGCCTCCGACACGACGTTTCTGGCCGAGTTGAGCGCGGCCGAGGAAAGCATTCCGCAATCGGGAGCGAAGCAGTGACGCGCAAGCAGAAACGACTGGCGATGATCGGCGGTATCGGCGTCGTGCTCCTGGGCGCGGTGCTTCTGGTGATGAGCGCGCTGAGGGACAAGATCGTTTTCTTCTACACCCCGACGGAGATCGTCACCGAGGGCAAGGCCAGCCCGGGCCAGCGCATCCGCATCGGCGGGCTGGTGAAGGAAGGCACGGTGCTCAAGCAGGGCGGCAATGTCTCCTTCGAGGTTACCGATACCGAGCATGAACTCAAGGTTGCCTATGTCGGGCTGCTGCCGGACCTTTTCCGGGAGGGCCAGGGTGTCGTCGCCGAAGGCAGGATCGGCCAGAACGGCGTCTTTGTCGCCGATACGGTCCTGGCCAAGCACGACGAGAACTACATTCCCAAGGAAGTAGCCGAAGCGCTGAAGGACAAGGGCGTATGGCAGGGGGAGAAATAGCGCCATGATCGTCGAACTGGGGCATTTTGCGCTCGTTCTCGCCTTGTTTCTCGCCATCGCGCAATCGGTGGTTCCGATCATCGGCGCCCGGCGCAACGATTCCCGGCTCATGGCCTCGGCCGACTGGATGGCGACGACCGTCTTCGTGCTGATCGCGTTCTCCTTCGTGGCGCTCACCCACGCCCATGTCGTCTCCGATTTCTCCGTCGCCAATGTCTGGGAGAACTCGCATACGCTGAAACCGCTGTACAAATACACCGGCGTATGGGGCAATCACGAGGGCTCCATGCTCCTCTGGGTCCTGATCCTGGGAATATTCTCGGCGGCCGTGGCGGTGTTCGGGCGCAATCTTCCGTCGCAGCTGAAGGCCAATGTACTCGGTGTGCAGGGCTGGGTTCTGACCGCCTTTCTGGCGTTCATCCTGACGACCTCCAACCCGTTCATGCGCCTTTCGCCCGCGCCGTTCGAGGGCAAGGACCTGAATCCGGTGCTGCAGGATATCGGCCTCGCGGTGCATCCGCCCATGCTGTATCTGGGCTATGTCGGTTTCTCGGTCACCTTCGCCTTCGCGATCGCGGCCATGTTGTCCGGTCGCATCGACGCCGCATGGGCGCGCTGGGTGCGTCCCTGGGCGCTCGCGGCCTGGGTGTTCCTCACGGTCGGCATCGCCATGGGTTCCTACTGGGCCTATTACGAACTTGGCTGGGGCGGCTACTGGTTCTGGGATCCGGTCGAGAACGCCTCCTTCATTCCGTGGCTGTCGGGCACCGCGCTGCTGCATTCCGCCCTGGTGATGGAAAAGCGCGAGGCGCTGAAGGTCTGGACGGTCCTGCTGGCGATCATCACCTTTTCGATGTCACCTTTCTGGTGCGCTCGGGCGTGCTTACGTCGGTGCACGCCTTCGCCACCGATCCCGAACGCGGCGTCTTCATTCTGGCGATCCTGGTATTGTTTATCGGCGGATCGCTTTTCCTCTTCGCGTTGAGGGCGCCCCTGCTGAAATCGGGGGGGCTGTTCGCCCCGATTTCGCGCGAGGGCGCGCTGGTGTTCAACAATCTCTTCCTGACGACGGCCGCCGCGACCGTGCTGACCGGCACGCTCTATCCGCTGCTGCTGGAGGCGCTGGATGGCTCCAAGATCTCGGTCGGGGCGCCGTTCTTCAACCTGACATTCGGCCCACTGATGATCCCGCTGCTGATCGCCGTGCCGGTCGGGCCGCTGCTCTCCTGGAAGCGAGGCGATCTGTGGGCGGCCTTGCAGCGCCTTTATTTCGCGGCGGGCCTGGCGATTCTCGTGACGATCCTCGCCTATGCCTTCACCACCGACGCGCCGGTCCTGGCCCTTCTGGGCCTTGGACTGGCGACATGGGTTTCGGTCGGCGCCTTTGCCGAAGTGATCACCCGCTCGGGGTTTCCGCGGGTTTCGCCGGCGGTCGCCCTGTCCCGCATAGCCGGCATGCCGCGCTCGATCTGGGGGGCGGCGCTGGGGCATCTGGGCCTCGGATTGACGCTCTTCGGCATCGTGGCGGTGTCTGCGTTCCAGCAGGAAGTCATCACGCAGATGAAGCCGGGGCAGTCGGTTTCGATCGCCGGCTATAACGTGGCGTTCAA
>JAUIBM010000168.1 GCA_030428345.1 Alphaproteobacteria bacterium
GTGCAGCACGGCGCCGGCGGCAGCCCCGCTCACCGGCGTGTCGAGCCATTCATGGGTGATGCGGGTGCCGTGCGGCGCGATGATGCGCAGCATTATGGCTGCCGGCGTCATGCCGAGCGCCTGTCCGGCGGCGACCTGGCCGCGATCGACCGCCACCACATTGGCGCGGATGATTTCCGCGACGAAGGGCGCCTCGTTGAGCGCCAGCGCCAGCGCCGCGGCCTCGATGGCCGTCAGCCGGATGCCGATCATCGGCAAGGCGTTGTAGCAGAAGATCATCTGCAGAATGAGCGGGGTGCCGCGGAAGATGATGGCGTAGGCGCGCGCAATGATCGCCAGGACCCGGAACCGGCTGAGCTGCATTCCCGCGAGCAGGATACCCATCACCGCGCCGCCGGCGAGCCCCAGCCCGGTGATGATGACGGTGTAGAGAATACCGGTCACCAGATAGGGCTGGCTGAGATAATGGAGAAACAGATCCATTTCGGACATCATGAACAAGAGGCATGGGATCGGCCGGGCCCCGAGGCGCCCGGCCGGCTGCAAGGATCAGTCGGCAAGAACCAGCTTCGGCTCTTCCATCTGGTCCGTGGGCAGGTTCCACTTCTTCATGAGTTCGGCCTGCAGGCCGGTCTTCTGGATTTCCGTAAGGGCGGCCATGACCGCGTCGCGGAACTCCACATTGTCGCGCGGAACGGCGATGCCGACGGAATAGGGCAAGGTGACCGCGGTGGCTTTTTCCAGCTTGTCGGGATAGGCCTTCACCGCGCCGTCCACGGTGTTGACGTCGTTCACATAGGTGTCCGCGCGGCCGGAAAGGATGGCCTGGATGCAGTTGGCGTTGTTGTCGTAGAGCTGGATTTCCGGCGCAGGCTTGCCTGCCGCCTTGCATTCGGCCTCCAGCGCCTGGATGAGCGGCACCTCGACATAGCCGGTGTTCTCGGCCGCGATCGCGCCGCACATCGACATGTTGATTCCGGTGATGCCCTTCGGATTGCCCTTGGCGACGAGCACGCCGTCAAACACCTTGAGATAGGTGATGAAATCGGCCGCCTTGGCGCGGTCCTTGGTCGCGTAGATGTCGGAAATGACGATATCGGCCTGGCCCGCCTGAAGCGTGGTCAGCAGCGCTGCGAAGGTCACCGGCGTGTAGGTTAGGCTGAAGCCCAGGCAATCGCCGATCGCTTCGCCCAGATCGATGTCGAAGCCGACATATTTCGTCGGATCCGCCGGATCGATCGCTTCATATCCGGGCGTATGCGGATTGACCGCGTTCACCAGCGTCTTGCCCTTGAGCGAGGGATATTTGGCCTGCAGATCGGCGCATGCGGCCGGCGTCTCGGCGCGCGCCTCGCCGACGGACATCACCGACACGATCCCGGCAGCAGCGACGACGAGATGTGTTGCCATTCCAATACCCAGCAAGGTCTTGCCCAGGACATGCCGGCTTCCTGTCACTAAAATGCTCATTTGCCGCTCCGTTTGGTTGGTTGACTGCATTGAGTTGCAGAAGACGGGCGGAAGCTTAGGAGCGATCGTCGCCGCGACGGTTGTCGTGGGACGCACAGTTTATTGTTATTCGGCCAAGTGAAATTGTTTCAGCAGATCAATTGCTTAAGTGTTGATCAACACTTGGTCAATCTATGTGCGAGACGATGATTTTATGGGCCGGAAAGCTATGCGGGCGCACAGGCATGTTGTCGAAGTCGGCCGCGCGCCTCGCCAATCGCCGGGATTGGCCTGCATGCCCGGCAGGCCGCTTCTCTTTCGCCGGCAACTTCGCGACATGCCGCCGCCTTGCCCGAAGAGCGGAAATAATATGCGGCCTCTTTACCCTCGGTAATTGATTTTCGCCTATCCAGATTAACGGCGCCGCCTCGGGGGAAAGTAAATTTGGAATTGAACGCCAGCCAAACAGGCCGTGAAAACAGGCCGGGCCGCATGACGATCACCCGAAAGTTCGTCGGCCTGAGCGTTATCCTGCTGGCGATCATGCTGGGTGCGGCGGTGTACACCTTTGTGCAATCGGCGCGCGTCCACCGCGACACGGCTTTGCTGGTCGACATATTGGAGCCGCTCCGCCAGGAGATCGCCTCGATTTCCCAGGCGACGGCGCAGGAGGAACTCGCGAGCGAGCGGGCGTTGCGCTATGGCGGGCCGCAGATCCGCAATGCGGAGCGCCATGCCGACGAGCTTGCCCGCTTCGAGCGCCTGAATGCCGAGATCGATGCCCGGCTCGCCGCCCTCACCGGGCACATCCTCGCCTATCAGAAGACCGAACTGCCGACGCCGGTCGCCATCGTCTTGGGCCGGCTGCAGCTCGAGAGCGAGACGGTGCGCCGCGAACATGAAACCTATCGCGACGCGGTGCGAGCCTTTCTCGCCGCAGATCCCGCGACCGTCGACGGTCCGACGCTTCGCGAGACGACGGCCGTCGAAAGCGAAAAACGGGTGATGGCGGCGCTGGAGCGCATGAGCGATGAGGCGGCCGAATTGAGCGCGGCCAATGAAGTGCGCCTGGCGGAGCTGGAACAGCGGAGCTACGTGGTTTCGCTGGAAAACCTCGTCCTGGCTGTCGTCGCGTTCTTTGGCGGCTCGCTGGTGTCGCTGATGCTGACGCGCCGCATGCTGACACCCGTCCGCAGGCTGATCGCCGGCGCCCAGGAAATCGGGCGCGGCAATCTCGACGTGGAACTGCCCGCTCCGCAGCGCGACGAGATCGGCCAGCTCTCGACGGCGTTTTCCGGAATGATCGCGCAACTACGCAACAAGGCCGAGATGCGTGACACCTTCGCAAGCTATATGGACCCGCGCGTGGTCGACCGGTTGCTCGGCGGAGGGCGCGAAGAGCTCGAAGCCGGCGAAAAGCGCGAAATGACCATCTATTTCTCAGACCTCCAGGGATTCAGCGCGATTTCCGAGACGCTGACCCCCACCGCGCTGGTCAGGCTCATCAATCGCTACCTGTCGCTGGCTGCCGAACCGATCGCCCGCCACCAAGGGGTGATCGACAAATATATCGGCGACGCCGTGATGGCCTATTGGGGCGCGCCCTTCACCAAGGAGGATCCGGCGCTTTCCGCATGCCTGGCGGCGCTCGGCCAGCGCGACCAGATCGCGCTGCTCGAAAAGGAACTGCCGGAATTGCTGGGCCTGAGGCGCGGCGCGCCGCGCATGGTCGCCAGGATCGGCCTGGCGACGGGCGATGTGGTGCTCGGCTCCATCGGCTCGGTCACCTCTAAGAACTTCACCATCATGGGCGACGCGGTGAACGTCGCCTCCCGGCTGGAGAGCGCCAACAAGCTCTACGGCACGCTCGTCCTTGCCGACGAGCCCACCGTTTCAAAGGTCCGAAACAACATCGAGGTGCGCGAAATCGACCTGCTGGCGGCGGCCGGGAAAAGCGAATCCGTGCGCGTCTTCGAACTGCTCGGGGAAGCCGGCCAGGTGGACGCCGCGCTGTTGGAACTGCGCGACGCGTTCCAGGCGGGGCTGGCGGCCTATCGCAATGGCAACTGGCGCAATGCCGAGGCGACCTTTGCCGAATGCCTGCGGATCGCGCCGGACGACGGCCCGGCGGCGACCTTTCTAGAGCGCGCGCAAGCCTTCAGCCGCGTCGCGCCGCCAGACGATTGGGGCGGCGTCTGGCAGAGCGCCACAAAATAGCCTCTCGGTAGAAGGCGGCCCTTGGATCGCCGAAATGTCCGGAATGCAGCATTGTGCCGGACGTCACATCCTTGATCGCGACAGTTCGTTCATTAATAATGCGGCTCAGGAAGACTTCCCGCTGCTTGAAAGGACTGGTCGTGGCTTTGCAGAGACTGATGATCGCCGCCGCTTTCGTTCTGATGGCGCTGGGCAATGCGCATTCGGCCAATCGACTGGCGCTGGTGATCGGCAATAACGACTATCTGCAGGTCACCGACCTCCAGAAGGCCGCCAATGACGCAAATGCGATCGCCGACACGCTCAAAGGCATCGGCTATGAAGTCCTGGTCGCGCGCGACGCCACGCGGCGTGAGATGAACCGGCAGCTTCAGCTTTTCGCCTCCCGGCTCAATCCGGGCGATGAGGCGCTGTTCTATTTCGCCGGCCACGGGGTCGAGATTTCCGGGCGCAACTATCTGCTGCCGACCGACATTCCCAACGCAAGCGCCGGGCAGGAGGATTTCGTCACCGCAGAGGCCATTCCCGTCGATGTCGTGCTGGACAGGATCAGGGGGCGCGGCACCCGCATTTCCATCCTCATCATCGACGCCTGCCGCGACAATCCCTTTCCCAGGAGCGGGACGCGCAGCCTCGGCGGCTCTCAAGGCCTGACGCGGACGATCGCGCCGGAGGGAACCTTCATCATGTATTCGGCCGGGGTCGGCCAGACCGCCCTCGACCGCCTCAGCGACAACGACGCCAATCCCAATTCCATCTTCACCCGCAGCCTGATCCCCCTGCTGAAGCAGCCGGGCATGTCGCTGATCCAGACGGCGCGACAGGTGCGCCGCGTCGTCCAGGATCTCGCGACAACCGTCTCGCACGACCAGCGGCCGGCCTATTATGACGAAGTGACGGGCGATTTCTTCTTCGCCGGCCGCAAGGAGCCCGCCAAGGATGCGGCCGAGCCGCGCCAATCCACCAATCCGGCCGCCCAAGCATGGTCCACCATCGAGGACACGGCAAGCAAGGCGGTGCTCGAGGCCTTCATCAAGCGCTTCCCCGACAGCCTCTATTCCGATTTCGCCAAGGCGCGGCTGAAGGAGCTCGGCCAGGTCGAGGTGGCAATCCTGAGCCCGCAGCCGACCCGCCAGTCACAGCCGGGAACGCGCGCGCCGGTCGACGATTGCGATATCCTGGCGGCGCATCCCGACGACCCGGACGCCGTCTCGAAGGGAACGGATTTCGACTTCATCAATCCGGCCCGCGCCATTTCGGTCTGCAGCGCCGCCGTGCGCAAATACCCGGACGAAAAGCGCTTCGCCTTCCAGCTCGCGCGCGCCGTGCACGCCACGAAGGACTACAAATCAGCCAGGAGCGCCTATGAGGAATTGGCGAAGGAAGGTTATTCAGCCGCCCAGAACAATCTCGGCGTGATGTACGAAAATGGCGAAGGCGTTCGCGAGGACGTAGCGGAAGCCGCAAAGTGGTTCCGCCTGGCCGCCGAGCACGGCCATGCCGGCGCGCAGAACAGCCTTGGGCTTTTGTACCAGAACGGCAACGGCGTCGCCAAGGATCCTGCGGAGGCCCTGAAGTTGTATCGCCAGGCCGCTGCGCTCAATAATGCCGATGCGATCAACAATATCGGCGTGATGTACGACAATGGCGAAGGCGTTGCCGAGGACGACGAGGAAGCCTTCAAATGGTATCTCAAGGCCGCCGAGATGGGCAATGCGCCCGCCAGCACCAGCGTCGGCTACATGCTCGAGAACGGCGAAGGCGTCGCCGAGAACATTGCGGAAGCGGTGAAGTGGTACCGCAAGGCCGCCGAACTGGGTTTCGCGCAGGGTGAGACCAATCTCGGCCTCATGTATGAAAAGGGCCGCGGCGTGGCAAAGGATCCGGAGGAGGCCGCGAAATGGTATCGCAAGGCGGCCGACCAGGGTCACGCGCAGGGCCAGACCAATCTGGCGATCCTCTATGACGAGGGCCTTGGCGTTCCCAGGGACGATGTCGAAGCGGTCAAATGGTACCGCAAGGCCGCCGACCAGGGCAATGAGATCGCGCAGACCAATCTCGGCGTCATGTACCAGTACGGCGAAGGCGTCAAGAAAAGCGCCACGGAGGCGGTTAAGTGGTACCGCAAGGCGGCCGAGCAGAACTTCCCCAATGCCCTGACCAATCTGGGCGTCATGTACGAGAATGGCGAAGGCGTCGCCAAGAATCTCACGGAAGCGGTCAGATTGTACCGCAAGGCGGCCGAGCAGAATTTCGCCAACGGCCAGTACAATCTGGGTGTGATGTACGCCAATGGCACTGGCGTGCCCAAGGACGAGCGCGAGGCGGTGAAATGGTACACACGCGCCGCCGAACAGAATGAGGCGACCGCGCAGCACAATCTCGGCCTGATGCACATGAACGGAGAAGGCGGACTGGCCAAGAACGACCGCAAGGCGGCCGAACTGATCTCCAAGGCGATCCGGTCCTCATACGACTTCTCGATCAAGCAGATGGAGGAGAACGCCCGCGCCTATCCCAAATCCTTCCGCATCGAATTGCAACGCATCCTGAGCGACGCCGGCGTCTACAAGGGCGCGCTGGACGGGGATTTCGGCCCCGCGACGCAGGCGGCCATCCGCAGATATGCGGGCGGGAACGGCTGAGCGGATCGCTCCGCCGCGCTTCGCCGGCGGGGGGTCCCGCCAGGAGGCTTTCATTGAGAGGCCACACCCTGCCCTGACCGCGCTTAACCTCGCAGCATTTGCCAGGTCCCGGCGTCGTCGCCGGCTCGCTGCGCAGGATCGCTGGCATGATCGCTGGAAAGATCGCCAGCTCATGCTGTCAGAGCACCTTCGTAGCGGTCGGCCCCCATGATCGAGGCGGGGAGCGAAGCACCCGATGGCTTGGTGGAGCCTTCCGTCCGGGAGACGCTCTAGAGCATATTCCCGAAAAGTTGGTCGACTCTTCGGATAAGAATATGCGTCAAGACAGATAGTTAGAGCACGTC
>JAUIBM010000169.1 GCA_030428345.1 Alphaproteobacteria bacterium
CGGGGAAGTACTTCGGCGACCAGCCCGACAGGTCGATATAGACATTGGGCTTGTGCTGGGCGACCGACAGCGCCTCTTCCTGCCAGGGAAACGAGGGGTGCGCGAGGATGATCTTCATGTCGGGGAAGTCGGCCGCGACATCGTCCAGGAACATCGGGTTGGAATATTTCAGGCGCATGCCCATGCCGCCGCGCATGCCCGCGCCGACGCCGGTCTGGCCGGTATGGAACAGGGCGATGGAGCCTTCCGCCTCGATCGCCTCGAACAGGGGATAGGCCGTGCGGTCATTGGGGAAGAAGCCCTGCATGGTCGGGTGGAACTTGAAGCCCTTGACGCCGAACTCGCGAACCAGACGCCGCGCCTCGCGCGCGCCGGCCTTGCCCTTGGCCGGATCGATGGAGGCGAAGGGGATCATGATGTCGGAATTTTCGGCGGCGATCTTCGCCACTTCCTCGTTCTCATAGCGCCGGAAGCCGGTCTCGCGCTCCGCATCGACGGGGAAGATGACGCAGCCGATCCTGCGCTCGCGGTAATAGGCGGCGGTGTCCTGCACGGTCGGCAGCATGCCCGCGGCGCCAGCCGGGTTCTTGAAATACTTGGCCATGCCGGCCTGGAACTCGTCATAGCCGTCGTCGCGCGGGCCGCAGCACGGCTCCTCGGCGTGGGTGTGAAAATCGAGCGCGATCAGTTCGTCCAGGTTCATTTCGTTTCCTCCATGTCGACCATCTTGCACAGAAGGCGGATGAGTTCGCGGTGCTCGCCCTGCGTCAGGCGTCCGGGAATTTCGCTTTCGTGTTTCTTGAAATCCGGCAGATGCTTCGCCAGAAACCGTCGCCCCGCCTCGCTCAGCACCAGTTCGACCGCGCGGCGGTCGTCGTCCGGGATGCTGCGCGAGACCAGGCCGCGATCTTCGAAATTGCGGATCATCTTGGTGAGATTGGCCGGCTTGATCTGCAGCGACCTGCCGAGGTGGCCTTGCCGGATGCCGGGGTTGCCGGAAATAACGATCAGGGCGGTGAAAGCGCCGGGCGTCAGGCCAGCGCCCTCGAAGGCGGCGTAAAATCGTTCGAAGCGCTCGATCTGGGCGAGCCGCAGGAGAAAGCCGAGGGACTGGCGCAGCGGGCCGATCTCGACCGCGCGGACGGCCTCGGCAAGGCCCTCGTTCATTTGCCTGCCTTTGGCGGGGCGGCTACCTTGCCTTCCTTGCGGTCGAGGAAGGCGCGCAGCCTTGCATGCGCTTCAGGCGTTGCGGATGCGACGGAGGCGACCAGCGATTCCAGGAACAGCCCTTCGTCGCGGCCCATCTCCTGGATGCGCGGCAGCGCCTCGATGATGGCGTAATTGGAGAAGGGCGCGTTGCCGGCGGCCTTTGCGGCGAGCTCCAGCGCCTTGGCCATCTGTTCGCCTGCCGGCACGACATAGTGGATGAGCCCCCAGCGCTCCGCCTCGACCGGCGTCACGACACGCCCGGTCAGCATCATGTCCGTCATGCGCGATCCGCCGATCAGGCGGGCGATGCGAACCGAGCCGCCGCCGCCGACGAATATCCCGCGCGTGCCCTCGGGCAGGGCGAAGAAGGCGTTGTCGCCGGCGACGCGAACGTGTGTCGATGCCGCAAGCTCCAGGCCGCCGCCGATGGCCCCGCCATGCAGCGCCGAGAACCAGGGCACGGGCGCGCGCTCGATCCGGGTGAAGACCTCGTGCCAGCGCCGCGAATTGGCGATACCCTCGATCAGAGAGCGCTCCGCATGCTCGGCGAGATCGAGCCCGGCGGAGAAATGGTCGCCATGGCCGTACAGCACCACTGCGCCGGCCTCACGATTGGCCTTCATGATCGCGACTTCGAGCGCATCGATCACCCGGTCGCTCAGCGCGTTGCGCTTGGCCTTGCGGTTGAGGCCGATGCGGGCGATCCCGTCTGCCAGTTCGTAGGTCAGAAGTTCGGGGTCGATCGTGTCGGTCATGTCTGATTTCCCGTTGGCAGCGAGCATGTTCTTCGATCCAGGATCGGCGGGCGGCTCCGTCGCCTGAATCCGTCTTGATATTTTACGCCGATATAGTTTACGAGTAAACAAATATGCGTTGCCGCGTCAATGCGGTTTCGGCAGATTGCATCGTCGGCGCGGCGATCTGCAATGTCTCGGGAGGAAAGCGTCAATGGTGAAGATGCGCGAAGTGCGTATGGCCTCGCCCAGGCTTGTGATGGACAAGCGGGCCGATGGCTCGATCCTCGTCTATCAGGAAGAGCCGCTGGGCGATTATCCCGAACGCATTACCGATTGCCTGGTCCGCCATGCGAGCCTGACGCCGGATGCCATTTGGCTGGCGCAGCGTGGAGCCGATGGCGAGTGGCGCAAGGTTACCTACAGCCAAGGCCTCGATAGGGTTCGAAGCATTGGATCGGTGCTGCTCGGGCTCGGCCTGTCGCAGGAGCGGCCGCTGGTGATCCTTTCCGAGAACAGCATCGAACACGCCCTCATGGCGATCGCGGCGCAGCATATCGGGGTTCCCAGCTCGGCGCTGTCGACTGCCTATTCCCTCGTTTCGGGCGATTTCGCCAAGCTTACCGACATCCGAGAGCAACTCACGCCGGGCCTCCTCTTCGCCCAGGATGGGGCGCGCTACGCCAGGGCGATCGAGGCGGTGTTCGATCCCTCGACGCCGCTCGTCGTTGTGCGCAACCCAGTGGCCGGCCGCACCAATCTCCTGTTTGAGGAAATCTCGAACGGCAAGGCGACGGAGGCGGTCGATCGCGCGCATGCCGCCGTCGGGCCCGACACCATCGCCAAGTTCCTGTTCACCTCCGGCACCACCGGATCGCCCAAGGCGGTGATCCAGACCAACCGGATGCTCTGCGCCAACCAGGCAATGGTGCGCGACTGCTTCGCGTTCCTTCAGGAAGAGCCTCCGGTGATTGTCGACTGGGCGCCATGGAGCCACACCGCCAGCGGCAACAAGGTGTTCAACATGACCCTCTACAATGGCGGGTCGTACTACATCGACGAAGGCAAGCCGGCGCCCGGAGCGATGGACAAGACCATCCGCAACCTGAAGGACATCGCCCCGACCTGGTATTTCAACGTGCCGGCCGGATTCGACATGCTGGTCGAGGCGATGACGAGCGACGCTCAATTGCGGGAGAATTTCTTTCGCCGCATGCGCATGATCATGTATGCGGGCGCGGGTCTGGCGCAGCACACTTGGGACCGGCTGGAGCAGCTGGCCGTGCAGACGCTGGGCGAGCGCGTGCTGCTTTCCACCGGGCTCGGCGCCACTGAGACCGGACCTTTCCAGCTCCAGTGCGTGGAACCGCAGCAGCGCCCCGGCAATATCGGCGTGCCCGCCAAGGGCGTCGTCCTCAAGCTGGTTCCCAATGATGACAAGTTGGAGGCCCGCGTGAAGAGCGACTCAATAACGCCCGGTTATTGGCGCAACCCGAAGCTGACGGCCGAAGCCTTCGACGAGGAGGGGTTCTACAAGCTGGGCGACGCGGTGCGCTTCGCCGATCCCGATGCGCCGGAGCGCGGCTTCCTGTTCGACGGGCGCACCGCCGAGAACTTCAAGCTCGGCACGGGCACCTGGGTGTCGGTCGGCGCGCTGAGGGCGAAGCTGGTCAATGAATTCGGCGGCCTGATCGCCGACGCGGCCATTGCCGGCGAGAACAGGGAATTCCTGACGGCCATCGTCTTCGCCAATGCAGACGCCCTGCGCGAAATTGCGGGCGGCGCCTCGGGCCGGACAATCGCCCAATTGATGCAGGAGGCAGGGGTGCGCGAGGCGTTCGCAGCGGCCCTTGAGCGGCACCAGGCAGCGGCCACGGGCTCCGCGAGCCGCGTGATGCGGATCATGGTAGCGCTCGAGCCGGGATCGCTCGACCGGGGCGAACTCACCGACAAGGGGTCGATCAACCAGCGCGCGGTTCTGCGCCATCGCGGCGAACTGGTGGCCAAGCTTTACGAAGAGGGGGCTGACGCCATTCAGGTCGGCTGAGGCAGGGCGATTTCGCCATTGCTGCGGCTGCGATACTGACTCGGCGTTAGCCCAGTCGCGCGCGAGAAGACGCGGCTGAAATAGGCCGGATCCTCATAGCCCAGGTCGTAGGCGATCTGGGCGATCGAAAGCGTGGTGTAGGCGAGCTCCCGCCGCGCCTCGCGCATGATGCGCGCCTCGATCAGCGCGGATGCGGACATGCCGGCCTCGGCATTGGTCAATCGCGTCAGATGGGTGGCGCTCATTCCCAGCGCCGCCGCATAGTCCGCGACCCGCCAGCGGGCGCGGAAGTTCTGTTCGATGAGCGCCTCGAAGCGGCGCAGCACGCTCGCTCCGCCGACACTTGCGGCCTCTTCGTCCCCGTCCAGCAGCAGGCGGGCGATCTGCGTCGCCAGCAGATGCGCGGCCGCCCTCAGGGCGCTCGCCCGTCCGAAGGCGAGTCCGGCGTGCTCCGCTGCAATCGTCTCGAAGAACGAGGCCAGCATTGGCGTTCCGGTTGCATGGCCGGGACGGGCAAGCACCCCGGTGACGGCCGAGAAGGCGCGAGAGGAGGGTTCCAGCATGCCCATCGGCACGGTCACCACCCATCCGCCGGTGTGCGGTTCGAAATCGAAGCCATGGATCGCCCTGCACGGCACGTTGATCACGGTGAGCGGCGCCAGCGCGATCTGCCGGTTGTCGAGGCGGGCCATGCCACCGCCGGAGCGAACCAGCAGGAACTGGTGCATATGCGCGTGCCGATGCGCCGAAATGCGCCAGTCATGGCGCACGGCGCGCGCCTCGATCGTTTCGCAGTGGAGGACGTCGGGCAGTTCGTCCTGCTCGCCATACAGATTGTAGATCGGGATGCGGTCGACCGGTGAAAGCGCGTTCATGTTCGATTTGTACAAGCGTTCGTTTGGCGGGTCCATTCCATCGATCGCGCGTCAGGCTATTGTCGCAGCATTGGAGGAACTGCAATGAGAACCCAGATCGCCATCATCGGCGGCGGGCCGTCGGGCCTGCTGCTGTCACAGTTGCTCAACCGGGCCGGCATCGAGACCGTTGTCCTGGAGCGCCGCAGCCGCGACTATGTCCTGTCGCGCATCCGCGCCGGGGTGCTCGAGTGGAGCTGCGTCGAACTGGTGCGCGAGGCCGGCGCGGGGGCGCGCATGGACGGGGAGGGGATCGAGCACGAGGGCATTTACCTCGCCTCGCAGAATCGCGGCTTTCGCGTCGACTTCATGAAGTCGTGCGGCAAGAAGGTGATGGTCTATGGCCAGACCGAACTGACCAAGGATCTGTACGCCGCCCAGGACGCGATTGGCGCAACGATCATCGAAGAAGCCGAAGATGTGGCGCTGCACGGTGTGGAAGGCGACAAGCCGTATGTGACCTGGCGCAAGGACGGAGTGGAACATCGCCTCGACTGCGATTTCATCGCCGGATGCGACGGGTTCCATGGAGTCAGCCGCCAGACGATCCCGCTATCCGTCCGTCATGAGATCGAACGCGTCTATCCGTTCGGCTGGCTCGGCATCCTGTCGCGCACGCCGCCGGCGGCGGAGGAACTGATCTACGCCAATCATCGGCGCGGCTTCGCTCTCGCCTCGCTGCGCAATCCCATGCTGTCGCGCTATTACATCCAGGTGCCGCTCACCGACAGCGTCGAACAATGGAGCGACGACGCCTTCTGGGACGAGTTTCGCCGCCGCCTGCCGCCGGATGTCGCCGAGACGCTGAAGATCGGTCCGTCGATCGAGAAATCCATCGCGCCGCTGCGCAGCTTCGTTTGCGAACCCATGCGCTGGGGCAGGCTGTTCCTGTGCGGCGACGCCGCCCATATCGTTCCGCCGACCGGGGCCAAGGGGCTGAACCTGGCGGCGTCCGATGTTCACTATCTCTTTCAGGCGCTTAAGCAGCATTTTGAAGAAAAGGATTCCGCCGCGCTGCACCATTATTCCGAGCAGGCGCTCAAGCGGGTCTGGCTCGCGACTCGGTTCAGCTGGTGGATGACCTCGCTGATGCACCGTTTCCCCGATACCGGAGAGTTCGGCCAGCGCATGCAGGAGACGGAGCTCGACTATCTGGAGCATTCGGCAAGCGCGCAGGCTTCACTGGCCGAGAACTATTGCGGACTGCCTTTCTAGGGGTTGTGTCGCCGGGAATACTCGCGCAGTCTGCGATCATTGCTCGTTTCGCGATTGACGTGCCGCAACCCGGATAGCCCTGGACCATGAAACGACGAATTGGTCTTGCAGGCGGCGCCATTGTCCTGCTGCTTGCCGCATGCGTGGCCGGCTGGCTCTTGCTGGCGCCGCGAGCGGCCATGCTGACTCTGCCGGCGCCCCTGGTGGCGGTGGACAGCCAGGCAGGCGCGCAATTCCTCTCGCAGGCGCAGGCCCGCGCCGATCTCGATCCTCTCCGGTCGCATTTCGAGCCGCAATGGCTGACCAGCTTCTGCGGCGTGGCGAGCAGCGTCGCGAAGGCGCCCTGCAGGAAGCTGCCGGTGAGCGTCGTCTCATGGCCGGGTTCGGCCGCACCGGCGCGCGCGGCTTCGACGCATTCCTCGACATGGCCGACGACGCCGTCGACATCATGAACGACCTC
>JAUIBM010000170.1 GCA_030428345.1 Alphaproteobacteria bacterium
CGGGACAGTCGTCATAACCGAAGCTGTCGATCGTCTCGGAGAACAGCTCGATCCTGCCCGACGGCGTCTTCAGGCGGTTGGCGACGGGGTCGGCGCGAAACCTGTCCAGGAGATCGTGCGTCATCGCATCCTGCCTGGATGGCAGCAGAACGAGACCCTGCTTCCAGAACGCGTCGAAATCCGGCAGGTCGAGCCCGGCCGCCGATGCGCCGGACCTGGCCTCGTCATAGAGGCGCCGCAGCCAGGCCTCCGTGTCGCGCCCCTCGGTAAAGGCGTCTCGCGCTCCCAGACGCGAGGCAAGGCCGCCGAAGATGTCGTAATCGTCCCGGGCGGCGCCCACCGGCTCGGCCAGCCGGTGCGAGGCAGCGATGAACCTGTCCCTCGCCGATGCGGCGATGTCGTTGCGTTCGAGCGCGGTGGTTGCGGGAAAGACGATGTCTGCGTGGCGCGCGATCGGGTTCCACCAGCTCTCATTGACGATGACCGTTTCAGGCCGGGTCCAGGCGCGCCTCAGCCGGTTGAGGTCCTGATGGTGATGGAAAGGATTGCCGCCGGCCCAATAGACCAGGCGGATGTCGGGATAGACGCGCCGCTTGCCGTTGAAGTCGTAGGCAGTACCAGGCCCCAGCAAGGCGTCGACGATCCGCGCCACCGGAATGAAATCGTCAACCGGGTTGCGCAATTGCGGCAAGGATGGCCAGCCGATCGGCGCATCGCCGCCGCCGATGCCGTTCACCGAACCATAGCCGAAGCCGAACCCGCCGCCCGGAAGCCCTATCTGGCCGAGCATCGCGGCGAGCGCGATCGCCATCCAGTAGGGCTGCTCGCCATGATCGGCCCTTTGCAGCGACCAGGCGACCGTGATCATGGAGCGGGTGGCGGCAAGCTTGTGCGCGATCTCCCAGATCGTTCCCGCCTCGATCCCGGTAAGCGGCTCGGCCCATTGCGCGGACTTGGCAATGCCGTCGCCCTCGCCCAGGACATAGGCCCTCAGCCGCTCGAAGCCGGTCGTGTGCGTGGAAAGAAAAGCCGCGTCGTGCAGGCCTTCGCTGATCAGGCAATGGGCGAGCGCCAGCATGAAGGCCGTGTCCGAACCCGGTCGGATGGCAAGGTGCCGGGCGGACGCCAGGCGCAGATCGTCGCGGATCGGGCTGACATTGATCATCTCGATCCCGGCCGCCGCCGCCCGGTCCAGCGCATCGCGCACGATGTGCCGGCTGACGCCGCCGGCGCTGACCTGCGCGTTCTTGAGCGGCGCCCCGCCGAACATCAGCAGGGTACGGGTCTTCTCGACGATCCGGTCCCACGAGGTGTGGCCGGAGACGACCCCGCCCATGTCGCCGACGACATGGGGAACGATCGTCATCCCCGCCGCGAAACTGTAGTTCTGGACGGACCGCGTATAGCCGCCAATGCTGTTGAGGAAACGGTGTATCTGGCTTTGGGCGTGGTGGAAGCGTCCGGCGGACGACCAGCCATAGGAGCTGCCGAAGATCGCGCGGTTTCCGTGGACGCGCCGGACGCGATCGAGTTCGCCGGCGGCGATGTCGAGCGCCTCGTCCCACGACAATTCCACGAAAGCCTCCCGCCCGCGCATGGCCCCGCTCGGCGCCTGCCTCCGCCTGACCGCCTCCAGAAACGACTTGCGCACGGCAGGCCGCAGGATGCGGGCCTCGGCGGTGAGCGCGTCGACCATCCCGTCCGCGATCGGGGACGGATCATCGTCCATGTCGATGGGCAGCATACCGGCAAGCGCGCCGTCCACCATGCGTGGGCGGTAAATGCCCCAATGGGTGACCGTTATCGGATTTTCGGGCGTGGCAAGCATGTCGCCGTCCTCCAGCGCGCGTGGGGCCGGCGCTCCTGACTATCCAGCGATCCGGCACGCTGAGAAGACACCGTCCGAACCGGCGGCGAAAGCGCGCCGCCCCACCGTTTCAGCGACAGAAACGCCGGCAATTAGCCCGTGCCATCGCGCCTGGGCTGACCAATAGTTTCCCCGATATCATGGAGGAGAATTGCAGTGTTGGTTCCACCGGCAAAAGCTGGAAGCTTTCGCGCCCGGTTCACTTCGGGCGAGCGCCTGCTGGGCACATTCATCAAGACCCCGACCGGCCACGCGACCGAGATACTTGGCCATGCCGGGTTCGATTTCATGGTGATCGACGAGGAGCACGCGCCCTTCGACCGCCAGACCATCGACCAGGTGCTGCTGGCGGCCCGCGCGAGCAACATCGCCGGGATCGTGAGGGTGGCCGAGCCCACCCCTTCCAACATCCTTTCGGTTCTCGACTGCGGCGCGACCGGCGTTCTCGTTCCTCATGTCGCGAGCGCCGAGATCGCCAGACGCATAGCGTCCGCCGCGCGTTATTCAGGCGGCAATCGCGGTTTTTCCAATTCGCCGCGCGCCGGCGGTTACGGCGCGCGAAGCATGGCCGCGCACATTGAATTGTCGGATGCCGAAACCACCGTCATCGCCATGATCGAGGATGTCGAGGCGCTTGACGCAATCGACGACATACTGGCGACCGAGGGCGTCGACGGCATTTTCATCGGGCGCGGCGACCTCGCTGTCGCGCTGGGCGCGGAAAACGCCAACGCGCCGGAAGTGATGAAGGCGGTGGAGCACATCACCGCAGCCGCCCGCGCCGCCGGCAAGCCGATCTGCGTCATGGTCGGCGCGGCCGGCGAGGCCGGCAAATACCTGCCGCTGGGCGCGACATCGTTCATCGTCTCTTCCGATCAGGGACTGATGCGCCGGGCAGGGCTGGAGGCGGTGAAGGCCTTCGCCGAGCTGAAAAGCCTTGCCGCGCAGGACTGAACCGAAATTAAACGGAGTTTCCCGAGGTGTATGCAGCCAATGACCCGCGAGCCGCGCTGAACAAGCCGGCCGAAAAAGCGGCGCCCGCCGCGATCCGGTTCGCGCCGGCCGACTATGTGAAGTTCTACGAGATTGCGCCGCAGGAGACCGGTCCGGGCGCGAAGACCTGGTATGGCCGGGGACAGAACTTCATTCTCGCCTATTCCGAGATCGACGGCGTGGCCGAGTTGGAGCGCACCGACCAGGCGGACGAGTATGTCGTCCTGCTGCCGGGTGACGGGCTCAGCCTGGAACTGGAAGGCGCCGGCGGTCCGCGCAGCGTGAGCGAGCCCTCCTTCATCGTTATGCCGCCGGGCAGAAGCAAGGTCACGGCCACGGGCAAGGGCCGACTTGTCCGCCTGTTTACCAGCAAGGCCACGGATCTGGCCGCCAGATGCGCCAATGCGCAATCCTATGCGGAACCGCATCCCAATGTTCCCCCGTTCGAGCCCTGGCCGGAACCGCCGGCCGGCTACGCCATCCGGGCCTATCCGCTCGAGGTGCCGGCCGTACCCGGCCGGTTCGGCTGCCTCTATCGCTGCACGACGTTCATGGTCAATTTCTTCGAGGTCAAGCCGCCGCGCGATGAGCACAATCTGTCACCGCATTTCCACGACGATTTCGAGCAGTGCTCCCTGGCGCTTGAAGGCGTCTATCTGCACCACATCCGCTGGCCATGGGTGAGCGACAGCACGAAGTGGATCGACGACGATCACAAGAGATGCGCCTCGCCCTCCATGGCGGTCATTCCGCCGCCGAGCCTGCACACCTCGCAGGGCATCGATCCCGACGGCAACCGCCTTGTCGACATCTTCTCGCCGCCGCGCCGCGACTTCTCCGAAAAGCCGGGCTGGGTGTTGAACGCCGACGACTACCCGATGCCGGACTTCTCCTGACCCGACCCGCCCTCACCCGGGCCGCACCAAACAGATTGCCCCTTTCGAACTGCCCCGTACAAACTGCATTGCGAGATCACCATGAGCGATTCCCCGACCTCCCAGGACACCGCCCGCAAAGAGCAGGTCGCCGATCTGCTCAAGGGCGCGGTCGACCTGCATTGCCACAGCGGACCGGCGGCCATGCCGCGCATTCTCGACCATCACGACGCTACGATGGATGCGCAGGCCGCCGGCTTTCGCGCCCTGCTGTTCAAGGACCACTACTATCTGGGCGTGTCGCATTGCGCGATGATCGAGAAGCTCGTCCCCGATCTGGGTGTGAAGCTTTTCTCGGGCGTCGCCCTCAACAATGCGAGCGGGGGCATCAATCCCCATGCTGTCGATCACGCCATCAAGATCGGCGGAAAGATCGTGTGGATGCCGACCCTTTCAGCGGCGAACCACATCGCCCAGAACGAGAAGGCGACCAAGAACTTCCCCTCCTCGAACAAACCGATGCTCAAGGCGGAGCCGCTTTCGGTGCTTGACGCCAATGGCAAGCTGACGGACGAGACCAAGCAGGTTCTCGACCTGATCGCGGAAGGCGACATCATCCTGGCGGGCGGGCACCTGCATGTCAGCGAGCAACTCGTGATGTTCGAGGAAGCCGTGCGGCGCGGCGTCACCAAGATGCTGGTCAACCATCCCACCTATGTGATCGAATGCAGCGAGGACGACATCCGCAGCCTGGTCGCCATGGGCGTCTACATGGAGCATTCCATCTGCATGTTCGTGGAAGGGCGCGCCCACAAATTCGATTCCGACACCCTGCGCCGCCTGATCGAGGTGGCGGGCGTCGACATGACGATCCTTTCCTCGGACCTCGGCCTGACGGGCTCTCCCCGCCCGGTCGACGGCTTCCGCGACGTGGTCGGACAATTGCTGGACCAGCAATTCAGCGAGGCGCAGATTCGCGCCCTCGTCGGCGACAACGCGGCCAGGCTTCTCAACCTCGCCTAGGCCGCGGGACAAGCTGAGAAGACAGCCTCGCATGCAGCACGATGCGTCATCGCCGGAAATTTCCGCGCTGCTCGAAAGGCTGCGCGGCATTGTCGGCGAGCGGCATGCGATCGCCGATCGCCCGGCGATGGGCGGCCATGTCGTGGACGTGTTGCGGAGCTACGACAGCGCGCCGGTCTGCCTGGTCGAGCCGGGCGACACGCGCGAGGTCGCGGAGGTCGTCAAGGCCTGCCAGGTGGCGGGTTGCGCCATCGTTCCCATCGGCGGCAATACCGGCCTTGCCGGCGGCGCGGTCGTCACGCGGGAGCATCCCGCGATCCTGCTCGGCCTGCGCCGGTTGAACGCCATCGGGCAAGTCTCGGCCGATGGCGGCACGTTGACGGTCGGCGCGGGCTGCATTCTTGCAAACATACAGGCCGCGGCGTCCGCCGCCGGGCGTCTGTTTCCGCTCGGCCTGACCGCCGAGGGCAGTTGCCAGATCGGCGGCAATATCGCCACCAATGCCGGCGGCATCAATGCGTTGCGCTATGGCAAGATGCGCGATCTGGTGCTTGGGCTGGAGGTCGTCCTGCCGGACGGCCAGGTGCTCGACATGATGCGCGGCCTGCACAAGGACAATGCGGGCTATGATCTCAAGCATGTCTTCATCGGTTCGGGCGGCACGCTCGGGGTCATAACCGGCGCTGTTCTCAAGCTCTGGCCGGCTGTCGCCAGCAGCGCCACGGCCTTTGCCGCGATCCCCGACATCGCCGCCGCCCAGGCGGTGCTTGCGAAGATGCGGGCGCGCTTCGGCGAGCGGATCACCAGCGCCGAGCTGATGGATCGCATGTCGCTGGATCTCGTCCGCAACCATGCCGAAAACGCCCGCGTCCCGTTCGCCCGGACGCCGGAATGGAGCCTGCTGATCGAGATCGGCGACACCCATGGCGGCACCGATCTGCAGCCGGAACTGGAAGCCGTGCTGGAGGAATGCTTCGAGGCGGAGCTGGTGTCGGACGCCACCATCGCCCGCTCCCATGAGCAATCCGAGGCGCTATGGCGGCTCCGGCACGCCACATCCGAGGTGATGCGCCATGCCGGGACGCGCTTCGCCAGCGACCTTTCCGCGCCCCTGGAAAGCCTGCAGCCATTCGTCGACGCCTTGATCCGGGATATTGCAGGGTACTTCCCGGACGCCAGGGTCTGCATTTTCGGGCATATGGGGGACGGCAATCTGCACGTCCTCGTCTGCTTCGCCGACCGCCAACCGGGCCCCTCCGGGCGCGTCGCGCTTCAGCGCGATGTCGAAACCCGCCTCGACGCCATCGTGAACCAGTTCGGCGGCAGCGTCACCGCAGAGCACGGCATCGGCCTAAGCTACCGCCCGCGGCTTGCCGCGACCCGCTCGCCGGTGGAGACCGGCGTGATGCGTTCGATCAAGCAGGCGCTCGATCCGCATGGATTGATGAATCCGGGCAAGGTAATTCCCGACTGAGGCCAGGCGGACCGGCGGGGCCGCCGGTCCGCTAAACACTTCGACTATCTGCCGGCAAAAAGCGGCGCGCGTTTTTCCGCGAAGGCAAGTTCGCCCTCGCGCTTGTCGGCGCTGGCGGCAATGCCACCGATTTCCATCTGGGCCTCGAGCATCAGCTCCGAAGGTCCCTTGGGCAGGGTCTTGCGCACGAAGCGCTTGATCGTGCGCAGCACCAGCGGCGCCATTGAGGCGAGTTCCTCGGCCATCTCGACTGCCGTGGCGATTTGCTGGCCCTCCTCCACAACGGCATTGACGAGGCCGACCTCCAGGGCCCGGCGGGCGTCCATCG
>JAUIBM010000171.1 GCA_030428345.1 Alphaproteobacteria bacterium
CCGGGCGGGAGGAAGTTGCCATCACGCCTCTCCCATGACCCGGGCCATGGCCGCCGCGTCGCCGCAATAGCGGCCGAAGCGCTCGAGCCATTCATCGGCCGCCTTCGGCCATGGCCATTGCTTCAGCGGCCCGGCAAGGGCCGGCCGGCGCTTGACAGGCCAGTCGCGCACCGCCAGCCTGCCGAACAGGAATTCGGCCTCGGCATGCAGCATGCGTTTGTCCATTGCCTCGACCCGCGAGGGCATTGGATCCTCGCCCCAGAACGGGACGCCGGCCCTGGCGAAGATCGCGGCATCGACGGTCTGCTTCATCACCTCGATGCCGCCCATGACAGTTTCTCCGGCGCTGGGCGACCATGCGGCAAATTTGCAATGCGCCTCGCCGCAGATGGATGCCTCGCCGGCTATCGTCTTGACGGATTCGGCGAGCATTTTTGCCACCGGGCTGGTGATGTCGCCCAGAAAGGCTTCATGCGCGTCGTGCAGCAGGAACTGCGCGGCGAGGGTGGCGTTTTCGGTTTCGCGCCACATGGCGTCGGCGCCCATGACGCAATGTTGCGCCACCGAATAAGGCGGGCCGAAATGCCCCTTGTTGAACCGCGGCATCGAGGCCAGCCGCTCGGCGACGTCCTGCCAGTTAATGTCTTCGGGCTGCAGCGCGGCCAGATCGATCTGCCGGTCGAAGCGGGTGAGATAGGGGATTTTCACGCTTCATCCCCTCCGCGCAGCAGGGGAAAGCGGGCGATGATCGCCCGGCCGAAGCGCTCGGCGGTGGCGCGGTCATAGCCGGCGCGGACAAGATCATCGATCTCGGCCCAGCCGCGCACGGTTTGCGCGGTGCGGGCAAGCGCGGTCATGTCGGATCGCACCGCCGCCTCGACGAACCCGCTGGCGTTGATCCGCAGCCATTCGCTGATTTCCGCGCGGCCAGTGTGGCGGATGCCGGCATCGTCGCTGGCGACGGCGCGATTGAATTCCTGCGCCGCAGGCGCCGGCATGTCGGACGATATGGGGATGATGCGGCCGTCGAATTCTCCGGTCATTGCATGGCTCCGAACAGGCCGGCCAGCATCCGGTGCGAGCCGGGCAGGACGAAGAACAGGATCCAGAGGGCGACAGCCGCGAAGGCCGCCCAATCGCGAAACGAGGTCATCGGCCCGCCTCCATGGCGGCCCATGCGGCGAAAATCGAAATCACGACCGCAAAGACGATCATGGCGGCGAGCGGGGCATGGCGCATGATCGCGTCGGCAATGGCCTGGCCGCGCCAGGCGATGAAATCGAAATCCGGATCCTGCCCACCAAGCGGCGGCATGCCGGGTCGGTTCGCGGTGCGAGATGGCGGCACGTAGTCGGGCGCGTCATTGGCAATCGGCTGGCAGTCGCGGAGCCTGCTGTATTTGACGAATTCGGTGTAATCGTCGCCGGCGAACTGCACCTCGACATCGGCGCCCTTGATGGCGATGACGCGAAAGGCCTCGCCATTGCCGGCGCGGTAGCGCCCGCCGACAACAAGGGCTGCGCCCTGCGCATCGGGCATCGTCATCCCAAGTTTTGCAGGGCCAAGTTTCGCCGGGCCGAGTTTCGCCAGGCGGATCGGGGCAAGCGAAACCAGCGGCTCGCGCGTGGCGCCGTCGCCGCCGAGCATCGCCATCAGCAGGCTGATGCTGCCATTGATCCGGCTGACATCGAGCAGGCGGAAGACGCGGCCATGCTTGTCGCAATAGATCTTGCCGATCACCAGATCGTCGACATCCGTCCCGGCCTCGCGATAGCGGCGCGCCAGTTCGGGTTCGCCCGCTGCGCCGGCCGGTTCGGCGATCGGCATGATCGGCGTGATGTCGGAAAGCCGGATGGAGGCCGGGTAGCCCCGCAAATCATAGACGATGTTGACAAAGCCGCGTCCGGGCAGGCCCTGCCAGCCCATGAATTTGAAGGCGAGGCTATACCTGTCGCGATAGCGCTCGCCGACCACCATTGCCTGCGGATCGATCGCCCCGCCTGCCGGGGCTTCCTGCAAAATGCTGTCCATGGGACCCTCCCGTCATCGCTCCAATGCGAATGACGGCGAAAGTTGCACCAAATGACACTTTCGTCAACGGGGGAAGTTGCATTTTTTGCAGCAATCGACTTGCGCCGAACGACACAAGGAAAGAATCGGCGCGGGTCCTGCTGGGAAATGCGGCGGCTATTCTTCGCGCCAGACAGCGCGCGCCGTCGATGCCGCATTGTTTCCGGAAGTGTTGGCGGACTGATTTGTGCGTAGCCCTGCCCTGTATGAGGTGAGGGTGGTCGCAAACGCTTCGAATGCTGAGATTTCGGCGGAATCAACACGGCCATCAGACTTGATGACATCCCGGCATGCGGCGAGAAGCGCGATGACTTCCTGATCCGGCTTGCGGGAAAGATGCATGGTCAAATGGTCGACCAATGAAGGATCGGGGCGCAAGCCTGCTATCCATGCTCGGATAAGGCGGCGCGGTTCGGCGCCGGGCGGCAGGCCGGCCGCAACCATTTTCTGATAGGCGTAATCGCAAATCACGTCGTTCTCTTTGCGGTGCGCATACCCGTCGCTGGTGGCGATGATTCGGAGCAGGACAACATCGGCAAAAACCGTGGGGCGATAGCTGATATGCGCCGGCTCATCGCTCAAAATCACGCTTTCGGAAATCAGGCTTTCATCGCCAATCGGAAATGGCGGCGGATGCAATTGAATGCCGTCGAGGTCGAATACCGCTTGAATTCTGCGGCGATGAAATGACCGCATGGCCTGGCGCGTGTAACAATGGCAAAAAATCTGTCCGTCCCTCTCCCCATGCAAGGCCACAACCCGCGTGGTTCGCGAGCCTGAAACGGAAATATATTCAATAATATAGTGATCGTATCGCGTGGCGTCGAAGATTGGCGCGTCAAGCGGCGGCTCGTCATCATCCAAATCTGAGGTGTGGCCTGCGCGATAGGCTGGGGCGATGGCAGATCTCAGTCGGCTCTCCACGAATCGCCTGATTTCCGCATCGCTCATCGCTTACCCGCGTTTCCGGATATCCGGGAACGCGGCCTCCAGCATTGTGATTGCCCGCTCGCGCTCGTCGGCGCTGCGCTGGCGAAAAAATCGAGCAAGCCAGTCATCATCCGGGTGACGAAACAGCCCGGAAGGGTCGGTTTTGAGCGCTTCCGCTAATGGTTCGATCCATTTGTCGGATGGGACTGTTCCGGCGAACCACTTTGAGACAAGCCCTTTGTCGGCGCCGATGCCTTTTACGATGTCGGCCTGTTTCATGCCGCGATACTCCGCCCACTCCGGGATGAAGTGCAGACGCTGCGGTGTTTTGCCCTGATGGATGCGCGCGATGTTGCTCATGGCGCAACTATATCGCAGCGCAACAATCATGGCGTTGTCTCCCCGTGCAACTTCGGCACTTGACGAGGGTTGCAAACTTTGCAACCTTGCCCGCAACAAACCACGCCGGCGCCGACCGGTCATCGAAAGAATGGCGGGCGCGCTTGCGATTCCGCAGGGGGGGGGCAAAATGCTTGCACTGGCAATTCTGGCGCTACCGGTCGCGGTGATCGCGTTCTTTTTTCTGGCTATAGGCTGTGCGCGGTCGATCGTCCTGGCGCCGCCTGTCTGGCCGGACTTGGCTACGGTGCTGGCCATGGCGTTGGCCATCCTGCCCGCCCTGGTGTTCTGGGTTTGCGTCGCCACCTGGGCGACCGCCACCCTGTTGGAGCGCCTGTCATGAGGGGCGTCGTCAAGCATGGCGGCGGGGCTCCCGTTCGCGACCCGATCGTCAAGCTGATCTATTCGCCGTCTTTCGGCGCGCGCATGCGCGCCGCGCTCGAGCACGAGAGAAGCACAGGCCTGTTGCCGACGCTCGAAGAGGCGCGCCGCCGGCTGGCGGCCACCTCCACATTCTCGACCGGGCTCGTTTCGGTATTTGCAACCCCAATCAGCAGGAGCAAATGATGCGGTCATCCTGGCGGATTGGATGCAAGGGCGGCTTTCACCGCCTTGGAATATTCGGCGAAATAATCAAGCGCGGCCTGCGCGGCGGCCTGTTCTTCGCCGGTGGTTCTGGCGCGCGCGCCGAGCAGGTTGCGCTCGGCGTCGTGCATGACGATGTGTACCAGCCGATCTGGCCGGCTGTCGAGCCGCGCATAGCGCAGCATGATCTGGGTGCAGACGCATTCGAGGCAGGCCAGCTTCGCGTCAAGCTGTTTCACCAGCGTCTCGGTCGGGATATCCATCGCGATCTTCTCCGGTTGCAAAACGAGCAAGCCTCGCGCGGGCAAGACAGTTGCGTCAAGTGGTTTTCCTCCGCCGAGGGCATTGCCGTCATGCGCGCCTTTTTCAGCCGCATGGAGCCGATCTGCATCGATCCGTCCAGGCTCGACGATCAGGGCTATGTGCGGGCGGAGGTGCTGGCATGACTCGCCCAGCCTCCGATCACGCGCTTTGCGCCCTGAAATCCGCCTTCCGCAGCGCCCTGCGCCTGGCCGGCGGCGGCGATGCATTCTCCCGCTCGACGCGGGTCAGCGCGGCGCAATTGTCGCGCTACGGATCGCCCGACCATGATTGGCATGCGCCGATCGACGTGGTGCTCGATCTGGAGCTTGATCTCGGCCAGCCGGTGGTGACGGCGGCGCTTGCCGCCGCGCAAGGCTACCGGCTGGTGCGCGAGGGCGAGGCGCCGGCGGTTTCCTCCGCCGCCGGCGCTGCCGCCGCCCTGGTCGGCGGTTCGGCCGAGGCCTTTTCCGCCGTGCATTCGGCGCTGGCGGATGGGCGGATCAGCCCGCGCGAGCGCGCCGACATCGCCGCGCGCATGGATTTGTTGCGGGCGCAGCTGCGCGCCCTCGACGATGCGCTGGGCGCGGATATGGCAAGCGATGACCCGGAAGGGGATGCGGAATAATGAATGCTTCAGGCGTAGCCCTTGCCGGGAACATAGCGCAGGCGGGTTTCGTGCCCGCAATTGGCGCATCGCATCCGGTGCTCCCGGTGCCCCATCGGCCCGGTCACGGGGTGCTCGTCTTCGCCGATCACATCCATGGTTGCGTGACATTTGACGCATTGATCGGCGGCAGGGGCCGCCTGTCTGCTTCGCCCGGCCTCAAGCTCGGCAAGGCGAGCCTCAAGCGCTGCGACGCGCTTCGGCAGGCTCGACAGCGTTTTCCACAACGGCACCTGCTCAAGGAGTTTCACGATGTCTGAAACTGAAAACAAGGCTTCCCCTCCCGTCAACACCTTCTTCACCGACAATTGCGGGGTAACCCGTTGGCATGCCGCGCTCGACATCGTCAGCGTAAGGGAGGTGTTCGACGGGGTCAATCTGTCGTTGAGCCAGGGCGATTCCACAATCGGGTTCACCCTGAGCGTGGAGCATGCCCGGCACGTGGCTGCGCTACTGACCAAAGCGGCGGATTCGCAGGCGCGGCGGGCGGCGAAAAAATGACGCGACGCGCCGCTCTGCCAGATGTGCCCGCTTCCGGGCTTGTCGGGATCGATGTTTCCGGTTTTGCGCGGCCTTCGCGCCCGCCTTCCGGAGAGCCGGCGCATATGGGCTGGGTCGAGACGGATAGGATTGTGATCGACCAATCCTATCAGCGCGAGATCGGGCGCAAGGGCGCGGCGCATGTGATGGCGATCGCCGAACGGTTCGACTGGTCCTGTTTCGGCGTCATCGATGTTGCGCCAGCGCAGGGAAAGCCGGGCTTTTTCGCGGTCATCGACGGCCAGCACCGGGTGCATGCGGCCGCCCTGCTCGGCATCGCCAAATTGCCCTGCTTGATCCTGCCGCTCGACAGGCGGCAGCAGGCCGCGGCGTTTGCGCGGATCAATGGCGCGGTGCGGCCATTGACGCCCTATCACATCTTCAAGGCGGCGCTGGCCGCGGGCGAACCCTGGGCGGTCGAGATGGATGCGATCGCTTCTCGCGCCGGATGCAAGGTGATGACATACAATGTCGCCAGCCATATGCGCCTGCCGCGCGAATTGCACTGCCTGGAAGCGCTGCGCCGCCTCGCCGAGAAGCCGGTATTGCATCGCGCGCTTTTCGTGGGGCTGGCCTCGCTTTCCGCCTCCGAGCAAGGGTCTCGGGCGGCGGTCTGGACGGGGCTTGGCATTCGCGCCTGGCTGGCGGCGATCGAGGATGTTTCCTGCGACGGGCGATGCGACCCGCCGGGCGCCGAGCGGGCCTTTGCTCATGCGCTTTCGAAAATCGATCTGCAGGCGATGGCGCGCGCGGTGCGCAATGAGGTGACGGAGCGGCGCGACAAGGGATTGCCGACCGCCGGGCAGGCCGGCCTGCTGCAGACGCGCATCGACATGGCGATCGAGGCCATTCTGCCGAACCGGGCGGCGGTGATGGCGAGGGCGGGGCAATGACGCGCCCCGACTGGAAGGCATCGGAAATCGCCGCCCTGCGCGAAACGCTGGAAGAGCGCGACGAGACGATCCGGCAATTGCGCGAGGCGCTGACGCCCCGGTTCAATGTTCCGGTCGAGTGGCATCTGTCGAATGCGCAGATCGCGATCTTCTGGCTGCTGCTGATGCGCGAC
>JAUIBM010000172.1 GCA_030428345.1 Alphaproteobacteria bacterium
CCGAGGCCGAGGAATTCGCCGACATCTACAAGCTGGAAGTCGTCGACGTGCCGACCAACATGCCGGTCAAGCGCATCGACGACGACGACGAGGTCTATCGCACGGCCGAGGAGAAATATCGCGCCATCGTGCATCTGATCCGCGACGCCCAGGAGCGCGGCCAGCCCGTGCTGGTCGGCACCACCTCGATCGAAAAATCCGAGCAGTTGGCCGAAAGGCTGCGCCAGGAAGGCGTCAAGGACTTCCAGGTTCTCAACGCCCGCTACCATGAGCAGGAAGCCTTCATCGTCTCCCAGGCCGGCGTGCCGGGCAGCGTGACCATCGCCACCAACATGGCCGGCCGCGGCACCGACATCCAGCTCGGCGGCAATGTCGACATGCGGATCGAGCACGAGCTTGCCGACATGCCCGAAGGTCAGGAACGCACCGAGGCCGAGGCGAAGATTCGCTCCGAGATCGGCGAATTGAAGCGCAAGGCGATCGAAGCCGGCGGTCTCTTCGTGGTGGGAACCGAGCGCCACGAAAGCAGGCGCATCGACAACCAGCTGCGCGGCCGCTCCGGCCGTCAGGGCGACCCGGGACGTTCGAAATTCTTCCTGTCGCTGCAGGACGATCTGATGCGGATCTTCGGCTCGGATCGCATGGACGGAATGCTCAAGCGCCTTGGCCTGAAGGAAGACGAGGCGATCGTCCATCCCTGGATCAACAAGGCGCTGGAGAAGGCGCAGAAAAAGGTCGAGGCGCGCAATTTCGACATCCGCAAGAACCTCCTGAAATTCGACGATGTCATGAACGACCAGCGCAAGGTGGTCTTCGAGCAGCGCATCGATCTCATGAAGGGCGAGGATATCGCCGAAACCGTCACCGACATGCGCGAGCATGTGGTCGACGATCTGGTGAGCAAGCATGTTCCGGCGCGCGCCTATGCCGAGCAATGGGACATAGAGGGGCTCACCCAGGGCGTGCAGACCTATCTCAATCTCGACCTTCCGATCGCCCAATGGGCGGCCGAGGAAGGGATCGACGACGAGCATCTGCGCGAGCGCATCCGCGAGGCGGCGGACAAGTCGGCGGAAGAGCGCGCGACCCGGTTCGGCCCGGAAGTGCGCACCTATGTCGAGAAGTCCATCGTGCTGCAGACGCTCGATCACCTCTGGCGCGAGCATCTGGTCAATCTCGACCATCTGCGCTCGGTGATCGGCTTCCGCGGCTATGCCCAGCGCGACCCGCTCAACGAATACAAATCAGAGAGTTTCGAGCTGTTCCAGAGCCTCTTGGGCAATCTGCGCCAGGCGGTGACCGCACAGATGATGCGGGTCGAGATCGTCCAGCAGGCGGCGCAGGAGCCTCCTCCCGAGCCGGTGGAGATGCATGAGCAGCACCCGGCGCTATCGGGCTTCGGGGACCAGCAGCAGGAAGACGTCTCCGCTGTCGCGTCCGCCCCACAGGAGCGCAATCCCCAGGATCCCGCCACCTGGGGCAAGGTCGGCCGCAACGAAGCCTGCCCCTGCGGCTCCGGCAAGAAATACAAGCATTGCCACGGTCAATACGTCTGACTGCATGAAGCGCCGCCGCCCGGGGAACGGGCGGCCGCTGGTGACTTGGTTGATGTCCGTCGATTCGGCCAGCCATTGCCCGGGCCTAATCGAGGGATGTCGATCCCTTCGCCATGATCGCGACCGCTACCAGCGCCAGCACGCCGATCGATCCGACGGCGATCAGCGCTGCGAGCGCGACACGCGGTCCCCCGTGCTCGAACAGCCAGGCGATGACGAATGGCGCGCCCGCCGACACATAGAGGCGCACCGCGTTGATCCGGCCGCTCAAGGCGCCGAAACCCTGCCTGCCAAACAGTTCCAGCGGCAGAACGCCACGCACGATATAGCTGAGCCCCTGCCCCGCCCCGAACATCACCGCGAAGAAAATCGCCGGCGCAATCGCCGGCGCGCCCCAGGTGAGCACCACAAGCGCCAAGGGAAGCGCCAGGGCCGAGCCGATCGATGCCGCATGGATGGAGATGCGTCGCGCCACGGCGAACTCGACCACCCGGGCGGCAACCTGCGATGGCCCGATCAGCGCTCCGACCATGACGGCCGAGCCGGCAAGACCGATCTTGCCCAGCAATCCGATCAGATGCAGATGCGTCGCCGAGATCACGAACGCCGTGGCGGCAAAGCCGATCGTCAGCATAACCGCGAGCCTTTGCCGCGCATCCTCTTGCAGCACCGCGATCGGGCGTGATCCGTTCTCGCGTAGGCTTGTCGCTGCGACATCATGGCGAGCCGGCGCGAATGCCCGCCAGAGCAGCACATGAAGCGGCGCACAGATCGCCAGGTTGAGCAGCGCATAGACCATGTACACGACTCGCCAATCTGTCGCCGAGACGATCCATTGGGTCAGCGGCCAGAAGATCGTCGAGGCGAATCCGGCAATGAACGTGATGCCGGTAATGGTCCGGCGCGCCAGTTCAGGCTCGACCAAGTGCGCCGCCACGACGAACGCCGCCTCATACAGCACCAGCACGGAAACCAGTTGCGCCGCTACGAGAAGCACGGCGAAAGCCGCCTCGCCCGGAACGAGGGCCCATGCGAGAAGAACAGCGCCGGCCGCCAGGGACCCCCCCGCCATGATCATCGCCGGGTGGTGCGCATCCAGCAAGGCGCCGACCCGCGCGGCGATGCTCCCGGCCAGCACCAGCGACAGCGAAAACAGGCCGTAGATCGAGGTCAGGCTGAAGCCGGTGTCCGCGGCCATGGCCGGGGTAAGCACGCCGAAGGCGTAGTACAGCGACCCGTAGCCGATGGTCTGGGTGACGCCCAGCGTAACGACGACGGTGAGGGCGCGCCGACGCGGCGATACCAACGCATCATGACGCTTCATGCTACAACCCCGGCGCGTGCCGAAGCCCGGGCATCCTCGCGCCGCTCACGGCGCCTGAACAGTTGCATGACTCAAATCCGCCCACCCGCCGCAGCCAAACGGCAGGGCAACCATATACATCGATTCCTGCCGGACCAGTGGAATATGCGCGTGGCGGTAGCAGACGGAGAAGGCCGGCTCAGGAGCCGCGAGACAACCAGCCAAACAGGCCGCGCCGCTTCTTTGGCTCGGGCGGCGTCGAGGCGCCCCGGCGAAGCGGCGAGGTTTCCGGGACGGGGCCGACCGCCGGCAGGGTGCCGGGCGTGGCGCTGCCGGAATTGGTGCTGGCGACAGGAAGGAAATCCGGCTTTTCCTCCGGCTTCAGGGAGGCGCTGACCTCGGTCTCCGGCTCGGGCGTCTTGCCGGCGAGCTTTTCGCGGAACTCCTCGGCCCTGACCGCCTTGCGGAACACCTCGTCCTCCTTGGAGAGCAGCTTGCCATAGGCCAACGACAGCGAATCCGGCGTGGTGGTCTGCGGGCAGGACTCGGTTGCCCTGAACGCCTTTTCCTCCTCCGCGATCCGGTTGAAGACGTAGCGCCGCTCGCAGACATTCACCTTGGGCGGAACCTTGGTGATCTCGAAATGGTCGTAACCCTCCTTGAGCATCTTCCAGAATTCGAAATTCGGATCGTCGCGATGCGCCGCCATGTTCTGGGGCGTCATGCGGAAGGGGAAGGCTTGGACCTGGAACGACTTCTGCCCGCCATTGAAGGCTTCGCGGGCTAGCGCGAATATCTCCGCAATCCGCTCGTCGGTCATCGAATAACACCCCGCCGACGAACACGCGCCATGCACCATGAGATGGGTGCCGGTGCGGCCCAGCGAGCGGTCGAACGCGTTGGGGAAGCCCAGATTGAACGACAGGAAATAATCCGAGCGCGGATTCATCTGCCATTCATTGATAGTGTAATAGCCCTCGGGCGCCTGCCGGTCGCCCTCCTTGATCTTGGGGCCGAGCTTGCCCGACCATTTGCAGATCTCGTAATCCTTCAGCATCTCGTAGCGGCCGGAATCGGTCTGCTTCCAGACCTCGACGAGATTTTCCTGTTTGAAGATGCGCAGCATGATCGGCGAGGACGCCTTCATGCCCTTCGCCTTCATCGCCTTGACGACATCGGCGGGGATCGGCCGCTCGGCTTTCGGAAAGAGGTCGTCCACCGAACCCGTGCCCTGGCATCCCGCCAGTGCAAGCACGGAAAGGCAGATACCGATCGAAATGATCTTCGTGAAAGCTGACATTGTCCTCAATGCCGAAACGGCGGCTACTACTTCGCCCGCCAGACGCCATGATGCCTAACGTAACGTGGTTGACAACCCGTTACCCGATCACACTCGCTCGACTGTCGCGCCGGTCCTCCGGCGGCCGGGCTCAGACCAGATTGCGCCCGATCCCGAGAAATTTCTCACGCCGCGCCTGGCGCAATTCGGCCGGGCTCATGCCCGCCATCTCCTCAAGCGCGCTGCGAATCGTGGAGGCCGCGGCCTCCATCACGGCGCCGGGATTGCGATGCGCGCCGCCAACGGGCTCTGAGACGATGCCGTCTATGACGCCGAGCTGGAGCAGGTCCTGCGCGGTGATCTTCATCGCCGTCGCCGTATCCTTGGCGCGCGTCGAATCGCGCCAGACAATGGAGGCGGCCGCCTCGGGCGATGCGACGCTGTAGATCGCATGCTCCAGCATGTAGACGCGGTTCGCGGTGGCGATGGCGATTGCGCCGCCCGATCCGCCCTCGCCGGTGATCATCGATACGATCGGAACGCCAAGATTGATGCAGGTTTCCGTCGAGCGCGCGATGGCCTCGGCCTGTCCGCGCTCTTCCGAACTGACGCCGGGATAGGCGCCTGCGGTGTCGACCAGGGTCAGCACCGGAATGCCGAAGCGGTCTGCCAGTTCCATGATGCGCACGGCCTTGCGGTAGCCTTCCGGCCGGGCCATGCCGAAATTGTGCTTGAGCCTCGACTGCGTGTCCGAACCCTTTTCGTGGCCGATCACGGCGACGGGCTGGCCGTCGAACCGGCCAAGGCCCGCCACGATGGCCTGATCCTCGCCAAAATAGCGATCTCCCGCCAGCGGCGTGAACTCGGTAATGAAGGCAGCCAGATATTCCTGGAAATGCGGCCGGTCCGGATGGCGGGCCACCTGCGTCTTGTGCCACGGCGTGAGCTTGGAATAGAGATCGGCAAGGGTTTCCTCGACCCGCCCCTCGAGCTTGGCGATTTCGCCCGTAAGATCGATTTCCGCATCGTTGCGCGACATGGAGCGCAGCTCATGGATGCGGCCTTCAATATCGGCGACCGGCTTTTCAAACTCGAGATAGCTGCGCATGGAATCTCTGGCATTTCAGGGGAAACGGATAGCGTGACCGGGTCCCGTTCAGGCCCCAGCGAAACGCGCCGCACACTGGCTTTTGACTTTCCATATGTCAAGTTTGCCCGGCGAGGAACCTTCTGGGGGCGCAGTCGGGCGAATTTGCGGCGGCGGCGAAAGTTCGCCTCAGCGACCCGTCACGTCCGCCAAAGGATGATGCTGTTCCACCAGGCGCCGCAACCGCTCGTCCAGCACATGAGTGTAAATCTGGGTTGTGGAAATGTCGGAATGGCCAAGCAATTGCTGCACCACCCGCAGATCGGCTCCGTTCTGCAGCAAATGGCTGGCGAAGGCATGGCGCAGCACATGCGGCGAGAGGCTGGCGGCGGCGATGCCGGCGCGCGCACCCAGGGCCTTCAGCTCCCGCCCGAACGCCTGCCGGGCCATGAAGCCGGTCTGCGAATCGGCCGGAAACAGCCAGGGCGAGGGCTTTCCGCCGCTGGCGTCGAGAAATTCCAGCCAGGCCGCCATCGCGTCCTTTGCGGCGTCGGTCAGCGGCGTCAGCCTTTCCTTGCCGCCCTTGCCCGAGACCGTCAGGAAGCGCTCGGCCCGCGCGGCCGATCGCGGCAGGCTGACCAGTTCGCTCACCCGCATGCCGGTCGCATAGAGCGTTTCGAGCAAAGCCAGCATTCGCAGGGCCGAACGCCGCCTTGCCGGCGAACCGGGGGCCTGCGCCTCCTCGCGCGCCGTCTCGACCAGCCTGCCGACGGCCTCCACGCTCAACACCTTGGGCAGGGGCCGGCCGGCCCTCGGGCTGGCGATGACGCTGGTCGGATCGTCGCCGCGCAGATTTTCCGAAAACAGGAACCGGTGGAATTGCCGCACGGCCGACAATTGCCGCGCCTGGGTGGAGGCGGCCGCTCCCGCAGCGTCCAGCCCTTCCAGGAAACCGCGAACCTTGTCGGCGTCCGCTTTCAGGAAATCGGATCCGGTCGCATCCAGAAACGAGGCATAGGCGGCGAGGTCGCGACCATAGGCGTCCAGCGTATTGGCCGCAGCGCCACGTTCGGCGCTCATCATTTCAAGGAAGGATTCGATCAGATGATGCTGGCGCAACACATGGCCTCCCGGAAGGGTGGCGCGGGCCGCTTCCCGACGCCCGCCTCGGCGCCGGTCTCAACGATTGAGCTTGCCAGCAGGAATTCGCACGGTCATCTCGCGCGGATTGGGCTCGACGAAGATCGCAAGCGCAAACATCGCCCCATAGACCAGTCCGGCGAGGATAGCGCACGTCACCAGAAACCG
>JAUIBM010000173.1 GCA_030428345.1 Alphaproteobacteria bacterium
CCGTGATGGCCTCTGCGACGCCGGTCGTGTGCGGCCAGGTGATTTTCAGTCCTCGCACGCAGCGCACCGCCAGATAGGCCCATGCCTCCGCCTCGACCGTGTCGCCGTCGAGGCCCGCATCCTCCGCTGCAATGACCGGCAGCGGCGCTGGCCCGCCCTCCGGGCCGGCGGGTGGATCAAGCAGGGTCTTCAGGTCTTCCATGATCGACGCGTTCTTGCGGCCGCCGCCGCAAACCACCGCCAGGCGGGGCCGCTCTGGCAGTTGCTCGATCGCCTTGCAGATGGCCGCGGCCGTGACATGGGCGAGCGTGCGCGCGCCGTCCTCCAGGGAAGCCGCGTCCTCATCGAGGGGGGCAAAATCATTGCGGTCGAGCGATTTGGGGAACGGCCGGTCGAACCAGGGCGATGACAGATACCGGTCCGCCAGCGATTCGACGACGACGCCCTCCGAGGCGATTGCGCCATTCTGGTCGAAGGGAACCCCGGCCCTGGCCGCGACCCACTGGTCGATCAGCGCATTGCCCGGACCGGCGTCGCAAGCGATCAGTCCGCCCTGCTCGGATATCCAGGTGATGTTGGCGATGCCGCCGATATTGACGAACAGAACCGGCCAATGGCCCGACCACGGCTCGCCCAGATTGACGGCGAGTGCGCGGTGAAACACCGGCGCCAGTGGCGCTCCCTGCCCGCCATGCGCCATGTCATTGGCGCGCAGGTTGTAGACGACCGGCAGGCCCGTTTCATCGGCGAGAAACTGGGCGTCGCCCAATTGCACGCTGAGGCCGCGCTCCGGCCGGTGCAGCACGGTCTGGCCGTGAAAACCCACCAGGTCGATGTCGGAGAGGCGGAGATTGTGATCGTCGAGAAAGCGCCGAAGCGCGGCAACATGGCGCACCGCGATTTCCCGGTCGAGAGCCGCCAGATCGCCTGGGCGGTCGGACGGGCCTTCGATCGAGCGGGCCGTCTCCAGCGCGGCGGCCAGTCTGGCGCGAAAGGCTGCCTCGTATGGGTAGGAGGCGGCCGGGCCGCGCTCAAGTTTCGATTTGCCGTTGGTGACCAGTAGAGCCAGGTCGATTCCGTCCAGGCTGGTGCCACTCATGAATCCAATGGCGGCGTAGCGCTTTTTTTCGAGGTCCTTGCGGGCCAGGACAGGGTGAATTCCGCTCCAAAAACTGTTAGACGAAAGCCGCGTCAAGAGGCGCGGCGATGCCCGCGCGGCGCAAAACCTACACGGAAAACGCAAAAATGTCCGAATTCAAATCCGAGTTTCTTCAAACCCTTTCAGAACGTGGCTTCATTCACCAGTGCTCGGATTTCGCCGGGCTGGATGCGCTCGCCAGCCGACGCGAGGTTGTCGCCTATGTCGGCTATGATTGCACCGCCCCGTCGCTGCATATCGGCAATCTCCTCTCGATCATGATGCTTTACTGGCTCCAGCAGAGCGGCGGCAAGCCCATTACGCTGATGGGTGGCGGCACGACCATGGTTGGCGATCCCTCCGGCAAGGACGAGACGCGGCCAATCCGCACACGGGAGGAGATCGAGGACAACAAGAATTCGACCCGACGCGTCTTCGCCAAGCTGCTCTCCTTTGGCGACGGCCCGTCGGACGCGATCATGGTGGACAATGCCGAGTGGCTGTTGAAGCTCGGCTATATCGACATGCTGCGCGACGTCGGCCGGCATTTCTCGGTCAACCGGATGCTGACGATGGATTCGGTCCGCCTCAGGCTTGAGCGAGAGCAGGAAATGAGCTTCATCGAGTTCAACTACATGGTTTGCCAATCCTACGACTATGTCGAACTGGCACGGCGCCATGGCGTCAATCTGCAAATGGGCGGCTCCGACCAGTGGGGCAATATCGTCACTGGCGTCGATCTCGGCCGGCGGATGGGAACGCATCAATTGTTTGCGCTCACCACGCCGCTCCTGACGACCGCCTCGGGCGCGAAAATGGGCAAGACCGCCCAGGGCGCGGTCTGGCTGAACGAAGAACAGTTCAGCGCCTGGGATTTCTGGCAGTTCTGGCGCAATACCGAAGACGCGGACGTCGAGCGCTTCCTGAAGCTCTTCACCATACTGCCGATGGCGGAAATCGCCAGGCTGGCGGCGCTGCAGGGATCGGAGATCAACGAGGCGAAGAAGGTCCTCGCCACCGAGGCGACCGCGCTGCTGCACGGACGCGCTGCGGCGGAGAACGCTTCGGAAACCGCTCGTAAGACCTTCGAGGAAGGCGTGACCGCAGACAGCCTGCCGACGATCGAGGTCCCGAGCGGCGATCTCGATGCCGGTGTCGGCCTGCTCGGCCTGCTCGTGCTGGCCGGGTTGGCAAAATCCAATGGCGAAGCGCGACGCCACATCCAGGGCGGCGCGGTGCGCGTCAACGATGCCCCGGTCGGCGACGAGCGCGCCCAGGTTTCGACCGCAAACGTGGATGCAAGCGGCTTCGTCAAGCTGTCGGTCGGTCGCAAGAAGCACGTGCTGGTGAAGCCCGTCTGAGATTTCCGCCCGCTATTGGCGGAACTCGAAGACCTTTCGGAAGACGCCTGGAGCCACCAGCGACATCGGATTGATCTCTATGTTGGGGCTGCGCGCCGGGCCGCGCAGCCGGAACGTAACGCCCAGCAGCCCGGAATCGCGGCCATTGCCCAGCAATTCCCCCACCAGGGGAATCGCCCCGATGGCGCGGCTCAAACCAATGGCCGGCAGAAATGTCCCGGTAAGGTCCATGCGGTTGGACTGGTCGTAGATCGTTCCGTCGAAGGTGAAGCCCATCTGCGCGCTGTTGAAGATGCCGTTCGCGACCCGCAGATAGCCCTCGCCCTTCTCGATCTCCGCCCTCGCCTCGCGGAAGCGAACGCGGTTTGTGTCGACGCGCTTGAGCGCGTTTATCTCCGCCGCGCTCTGGCCGCGTTCCGGCAGGGCGACCGGGTCGGACACCAGGCGCGCCAACCGCGGCTCGTTCTCGATCACGAAATTGGTCGTCAACACATTGCCGGTGAAGGGACCATCGCCCGTCCGCGACAGCTTGGCGACAAGATCGCCACCACGCATCTGGCGGTAGATGTCGATGAAGGCCAGCGCGCTTCCGGCATCGGCCGACCGGATCTCAAAATCGGTCTTGTTCGAAGCGGTCGATGCAAACACGCTGATGTAGGACTTGTCGCCGAATGCGCCGCGCAGGCTCAGATTGTCGAACTTGCCCTGCCGCGCGCCATAAGTCATCTCGACATTGCGCAGCACCCGCCCGCCAAATCCGCGAACCTCTCCCAGTGAGGCCGACACCGTGATCGAGGCGCCGGCTCCCTTGGCGCCGTCCCCGGCGGACCGCTCGTGAAACAGCTGGTTCAAGAGACTGCGGGCGTCGTAGCGCAGCCCCGCCACGCTCACCGCATATTCCTTCTTCTTGCGCTCGAGCTTCAGCGAGAACGAGTCGCCTTCATTCAGGGAGATATTGGCGAAATCCGCCAGGGCCAGGCCTCCCTTGTCGATGACAAGCCGCCCGGCGGCGGAGAAACCCGGCCCTTCGATGTAGAAGTCATCAAGCTTGGTCACGCCCTTTGCTGCGCTCATCGAGAACGTCGCCGTTGCCGGAATGCCCTTGCCCTTGACCCATCCGATCCACGGCAATTTCAACTCGGCATCGCCCAGATCGACAGTCTGCTTCTGCGGGCCGTTGTCCTGCTGCAGCAGATCGATATTCACGGGGCCCGAAACGATGGGTTCGAGCGAGAAGCCCATCTTCTTGCGCGCCGCCTCATCCAAGCGGGCGGAAATTCGATGCTCGCGCTCCACATCCGACTTGCCGATGGGCTCGATCAGCGACAATTGCGTAGGCGTGCCGTCGATCTCGGCCTTGCCGGAAATCCGGGCAAGATCGGGCGTGGCTTCTATGATGACATTGGCCTCACGGACTGAACGACCGAAGATCTTGTCGGTGCTGGCGGCCTGTTTGAGGTCGGCGATGGCGTTCCACTCGACATCGTTATAGGTCAGCCCCGGGCGGACCTGAAACCGCGCAACCAGATCCACGTCGCCTGCGCCCGAGGCGGATTTCGCCTTTAGCTTCAGCCTTGTCAGCACCGAGAGCGGCTTGGATTCGATGATGGATGCGAGCGTGCGCACCGGTCCGGCGGCGGAAACGCGCAATTCCGCAAGATTGGGTCGGATGCCGAAATCCTCGATACTGTAGGACCCGCGCTCGATCGCCACCTCGCCGCCATCCTTCGCCTTGACCGCGCCACCATCCAGTTCGGCCAGAACACGCATGCCGTTGATGGTGAAGCTGCCGCTCGCCTGCCTGATCGCCGGCAGCTCGCCGAATGTTTCGATCTCGACGCCCGAGAACCCGGTGGACAGTTCGAATTCGCCCGGCTCCATCCTGGCGCCCTTCCGGAAACGGCCGATGACGCCGGGCGGAAGGTCAGCCCGCATGCTGATATTGCTCAGGCGCCCGCCCTTGACGTGCGAATAGACCCATTTCCGCGCCGGCGGCGACAGAAAGAACGGCCACGCCTGCTTGATCGCCGTCACGTCGAGGCCCTTGCTGCTGGCCTCCGCAACCACTGCGGGGGTGATCCCGTTGAATGTGAAGGTCGCCGATCCCGAGATCTCATCGTCACCGGCGAGCATGCGGTAAGAGTCAATCTCCATCAACCGTTCGGCGCGGCGGAAGACGCCGGTGGCGCTGCCTGCCAGAACGATGCTCGTCTCGCCCGCGACCGTAGGTTGGCGGATCGTCGGTTCGGCGATCAGTTCGAACTTCAGCGGGCCGTTCAGCCAGTCGCCGCCTTCGGTGGGCGTCACGCCGCCGCGCAGGGTCGTGCGGAACGGGCCGCCCACCGCAGGCGAAGGGTCGATTTCGATCTGGTTGCGATCGGGCATGAGGCGCAGGTTCAATGCGATCGAGTCGATGGTGGTGAACGACTGGTCGCCGAAGCGCAGTGCCGAGGCCTGAGTCGAGACTGTGATCGTCGGCTCGCCCGGATCGCCATTGGCGCCGAACGGCATCGAGCCTGTTAGCGAGATGACGGCGTCCGAGCCGAGAAATCCGGTTCCTTCCGGCGAGGGATCGCGGGCCCATTCGCGCATCGAGAGACCGTCGACGGCGATCTTGAAGGACTGCCCTCCGGCATCGTCGGGCTGATAGCTCGCATTGAGCGACAGGTTCGATCGCTGGCTTGTCAGGCTCGCCGACAGGTTCAGGGCCTTCCGCCGATAGCGCAGATCGAGTTCGTGGAGCAAGATCTCGCCGGGCTCGATCCTGCCCGCGCCAAGGCCCGTCACCAGAATGTTGCGAAGCTGGAACAGGCGGAAGTTGGAATTATTGAAGTCCTTGCGCGCCGCCTCAAGGCGGTCATGCACGAGGGTGAGGAACTCCTGCACGGTTCGGCTCGTGGCAGGGGCCGCGCCGAACGCAATCAATCGCGCATCGAGCGTGGAGTTCTCGACGATCACGGCGTCGACTTGCGGATCGCCCCTGATCAGCGAGAGCGGCCGGACGCCGACGACCACCCTTCCCAGGCGCGAAATCAGCTGGTTGTCGGTGGGGCGGCGAATGGCGACGTCGCTCGCGACCACGGACAGAAGTCCGTCCGGATCGAAGCCGATGGTGGTAGGACCGAGATCGACGGCAAATTGCGGACCGACGAGTTTCTGGACGCTGGCTTCAATTCGCCGCGTGAGCGTGGAGTTCTCGACCGCCTCCCCGCGCATCAGGAAGTACAGGCCTGCGCCCGACATGGTGAGCGCCAGCAACAGCACGACAAGCGTCGCGCCGAGGACGCGTGCGATGCGTATGAGCCTGCTGGGACGGGGCACGCGATAGCCATCGCCCTGCAATGAGGGGTGATGCGCGCCGTCGCTTCTTCGCTCGAACAAACCCGCTCCGAACATCTTGCTCAACCAGGCGAGCCCCTGCCGAAAGACCGACGAGCCAGGCGCGCGATTCCCAAGATACACTTATCGCATCCTTTGCCTGCGCCAGCCATGTTGGAGTTGCGAGCCGGACCGCAGAATCGATCTGGCGTCAGCATGCCCCGACATGCGTCGAAATCGCCGACCTCCCAGGTTGAACTCGCCAGGAACGGCCCATATCGCTTAAGTGATCGGCGCGCCGCGGCAAACGCCGCAAAGCGTCCCGGGCGCGGCCGTTTCATCGTAGGAACGCAATATGTTGTCGAAAGGATGGCAAGCATGTCCGAACCAGTCGAAGGCGCGATCGCGCCGGATTTCACGCTTCCCAGCGACAGCGAGGGCGATTTCAGCCTCGCGGCGGTCAAAGGCAAGGCGCTCGTCCTGTTCTTCTATCCGAAGGACGACACCTCGGGATGCACGACCGAGGCGCTGGGGTTCACCGCCGCAAAGCCCGATTTCGACAAGCTCGGCGTCGCGATCGCCGGAATGAGCCCGGACCCGGTGGCGAAGCATGCGAAATTCCGCAAGAAGCACGATCTGGGCGTCACCCTCATATCCGACGAGGAAAAGCAGACGCTGGAAGCCTATGGCGTGTGGAAGGAAAAG
>JAUIBM010000174.1 GCA_030428345.1 Alphaproteobacteria bacterium
TGCCTCTCGGCGCGCCAGGCGCCGGTGGAAAAGATCACAAGAGGCTGGAATAATCCGAGACCAGAAGCCGCTCGGGGGCCTCGTCCTCCTCGATCGTGGAGAATCGCCCGATCGGATCGCGGAACCAGTTGTCCGTCTCGTCGTCGTTGACGGTGGAGACCTCGCCGATCAGCACATCGCCGCCCTCGCCCCAGAAGGCGTGCCAGACATTGGGGAACAGCGTCACGCTCTCGCCCGGCGCCAGCCTGAGATGGCCGCCGGCCTGAAGCTTGCGGATGCGGCCGTCGACCGCGACCGAGACCTCGGCTTCCTCGTCGATGGTCCCGTCCGCGCCCGCCATGAACAATTCGAGGACCAGCGCCGCCCCGCCGCGATTGATGATGTCCTCGGCCTTGATGTAGTGGCGGTGCATGGGCGAAATCTGGTTCTCGCGCGAGATCATGATCTTCTCGGCATAGACCATGCCGCTGCCGGCCTTCAGATCCGCCTGCCGGCCATTCCGCACGGTGAAGAGGAAGAGGCCGAGATCGTCGAACCTGCCCTGCCCGTAATCCGTGATGTCCCAGCCCAGCCGCGCATCGAGGATGCCGGAGATCTCGGCGCGCTGCCGCGTGAATTCGTCCGGCGTCCAATAGGCGAAGGGCGGCAGCACATAGCCGAAGGACCGGATGAAGGCGTTTCCTTCCCGCAGGATTGCGTTCACATGGGAACGTTTCATGGTGTTCGCCTCCCCGCCGGGCGTCGCTGAGCCAGGCATCATCACAGTTTCATGTCGAAGACGACCACGCCGCCGGTTCCGCCCTCGGCGGCCGCGCCGATCCGCGCCCCGATCGCCTGGTGCCCGGGATCGACGAGATAGGCGTCGCGCGCGGCTTCGTCGACAAAATCGATGACGAAGCCGTCGCCGAATCCGTGGCGCAGATGCGGCTCGACGCTGACATTGGCCCCGCCGGCGATCGACAGCATTCCCGGCATGCGGTCGCGCAGGCCGGCGAGCGCGGCGAGGATTTCAGCGCGTTCCTCGGGCAATACATCGCCGCGATAGCGCACCAGAACGATGTGCCGGATCATCCTCTTCCACCCTTCGCCTTCGCCATCCCCGGCCCTTGCCCTGCCCGGGCGCGGGATTGCTCAGCCCAGGCGCGACATTGCCAGATAACCCACCCAGGCGGCAATCGCGGTCAGGACCGTTCCCCAGGCCAGATCGACCATGGAAGCCGTCACCGACCAGCCCTTGAGCGTCGCCAGATTGGTGAGGTCGTAGGTGCCATAGGCGCAGAAGCCGAGCACGGCGCCCATCAGCAGCGCCTGCCCCGCGCCGGGGGCGCGCAGCACCACCAGGAAGACGATGCCCGCCGCATAGAGCGCGTAGAAGGCGGCCGCCACGCCGAGGTTGAAATCCTCGCGCAGCAGCGCGCCGATATGGCGCTGGTAGAAGCCGCGCGCGACATAGCCGAGCCAGACGCTGTCGATTGCCAGGAAGGCCGCGGTCACCGCGAGCCAGGTGAGAAAATATCGGAGCATGGCGGCCTGTCCTGCGCTTGTTGCGGGAACCGGCGCCGGCCAATCCGGCGTCGATTATCGTCCCTCTACGCAGGCGGGGCGGCTGCGGTTTTCCTCCGATCGAAATTGAGCGGTGGAGAACGGGCGGGCGGTGATCCAAGCCATTGCGCGCGCGCCGCGAAATTTCTGGGGACGACGCCCGAAGAGCGCGCGGCGTGCGAAGGAACTTGCGCTACACCATTGCGGGTGGCATCCGTGGTGCGCAGAGTCGGATTGTTGGCGAAGCTCCGCCGGAAATCCCGTCGCGGGCCGGTGCAGAGCCGTTTCCTGCGCCGATTCGGGCATTGAACGATGTGTGTGGAGCCCGGAGCGCTGCGTTTCGGGCCTGCGATAGGGCTCTGCAATGGGGGGCCTGCAATGGGGGTATTGGGCGTGCGTCGACTTGTTTGCGTGATCCTGCCGATCGTCGGCCTGCTCTTCCTCGCCTCCTGCGGGACGCCCGGAACCGGGGCGTCGACGTCGAACAGTTCTCTGGCGAACGACGCCGTGCGCGCCGGCAACATCATCATGAAGCGCAATCCCGGCCCGAGGGATCTGACCATCGCCGCGCGCTACTACAAGAAGGCAGCCGATCTGGGCTCGGCATGGGGCCAGTACAAATACGCGAACATGCTGCTGGAGGCGCAGGGCGTGCGCAAGGACGCGGCTTCCGCGGCCGATTACCTCGCAATGGCCGCCGCCCAGAACAATGCCTGGGCGCAATACCGTCTCGGCGCCCTGCTGATCGAGGGCGAGGACGTTCCGTCGGAACCGCAGCGCGGCGTCGAACTGCTTCGCAAGGCCGCCGACACAAACAATGACTGGGCCCAATACAAGCTCGGCTATTTCTACCTCACCAGCGAGGACGGCTCGCAGGACCTCGCGCTTGCCAGGCAATATCTGGAAAAATCGGCGGCGGCCGGCAATTCATGGGCGCAGCTTCGCCTCGGCCAGATGTATCTCGAGGGCAAGGGCGTCCCGCAGGATCCCGCGCGCGGCCGCAAGCTGCTGGAGCAATCGGCGGCGCGGGACAATGTCCAGGCCAGGGACGCGCTCGCCAGGCTGGACCTGCCCGCCGGCAAGACGCCCGCCCGGCAATAGCCGGGGGAGGCCTGCGGAAACGAGGACGCCGCCAAACAGCTGAAGAAGCTCGGCGTTTGACGGGTAGAGGTTTGTGGCGGGTGCGCCGGTAATGCATCGGTCATCATTGCCGCATCGTGGTTCGGCGAGCGGGCGCAGATGTTTCCGGTCCTGGGCGGAACGCGCGGTCAGGAAGGATTGACGAGCTCTTGCTCCTGGCAAAGCGAAATGGGGCTGGGAGGGGGCGGGCGGTGGGGTCTTGGTCACGTATTGTAGGATGCAGACGCTCTTCCGGGTGACCCATGTGCTAATGAGGTGTGATGGAAGTAATTTGCCTGTAAATTTAATCCATGAACTCGAAGTCGCAGGTTCAAATTCAATCCGTGACCGAACTTTTCTTGCAAAAAAGGCTTAAGCGCCGTCCCCCGGGGCCACATTCGTGTTTGCGTCCAGCCTTCAAGCGCGGCTGAATGGCCCACGGCTTAACGTGATCGGTTAAGGACGCATGGTATGGTGTTCCAGGCCCAAGTAGTCGCGTAGTGCGCAGATCAAGTGTATGAGGTCGATCATGTCCTCAACGAGTGCCTCCTCTGCGACATACCTCTGCAATCGTCCCTTACCTTCCTTGGTGAATTCGCGATGCACGCGTCCCGCCATCTTCTGCTCGCGGATGAGCGCGCCGGGATTTGCATCGCAGAAGCCGCGGATCAGATCGTCGGGCAGGAAATCCTCGATCTCCCAATCCAGCCGTGAGCAACTGCCGTTCTGCGCCTCAGCCCGGCGCTGCAGCTCAGGACCAAGGACGCCGTTCGAAGGCGGCATGACCGGATGCAGCAGGAACACGTCCCGGTAGTGCTTCACCCGGAAATCCATCTCGCATAACATGCGGGCGTGCTTGCGACCCGCGTGGTCGTTGTCAAACAACCCCACGAACTTTCGTTCCGTCATTAGGCTTGCTGCGTCTTGGGAAGCCATCTGCCGCAGCGTCTGCAACTCTCGCACTACCCCTTGAACGCCGCCGTCATCCTTCAGCCCCGCCTCGAAAACGGCAAATCCGGAGTCGAAGAGGTCATGATTGCTCGCGCGTTGCCAAAGATCTCTGGCGAGGCGCAGGTAGCGGACATCGCTCGTCCCTTCGACAAGGACGTTAGCCGTGCCGACGTTCCAGCCTTTTCCATTGGCGTATCTCTCTACAAGTCCGATCATCGCTCAACCTGCCGTCAGCGGCCGCAGTAGCGGACCGTTATGGCCGAAGGAGATGAGGCCGCTGATATTCACGCCAGGCCGCAGTTGGGTGCCATCGAATTCGGCTATACGAAACGGGACTCGGTCGTTCTGGAGTTCTTGGACTGTGGCATAAAGTCGTGCTCCGTCTCCGCCCGACGCGATGCGGGCGCGGACCTGTCGCCTATTCCCCGTGGTCTCGTCGATCAACCAGCGGAGACGGTCCGGAACTTCTACATAGTGTTCCCCTCGCGCCCAGAGCTGGCGCAGTTTCTGGAACCGCCGCGATGCCTCGTGGTGGCGGTTTCTCTGATGCATCAGAAGCGCCAATTCCAGATCCAGCTGCGGTGACAGGATTGCCCTGTTGCCATCGAGTGTTTCGAGCAGTTCCAGTTGAAGGGCGAAGTCGTTCGGGTGATCCATACAGGCCAAGATGTAGCGCAGCCGGACCGCCTGTGCGTTGGACCGCAGCAACGGATGCCCCAGCCGGGCAGCCGCTTCGATACGGTTCGTGCGCGGAAAGTCTTCGAGCGACGTGCCATCTCGCCGGGCCATCCCTTCGCCCAAGGCCGACAGTGCTTGCTGAATTGCCTCGCTTTCGGAGGAAGGCTCGGCGTGATGCACCGCACCGGTTGACCGAAGCAGCAGATCGAACGCCTGGTCGGCGAGCTTCGACAGCGCGTTTCGCCGCGGCTCCGCAGTTTCTCGTTGCATGACCCCGTAGATGATCCCCAGAACCTCTAGCGCGACACCCGCCGCTCCGTCGGAGTCCTCGTTAGCCCCCGTGAGCCGGTCGCGCGCATAGATCTCCAGAACGTAGGAATTGTCAGGGTTCAGCCTATAGGCGCTATAGGTCGCTTTGTTTGCTTTTGAGCGCAGGCCTGCCACCTGTTCGGCGGGCAATCCGCGACGCGCCTCCACGTCAGCGAGGTCGTGATAGGCATGAGCGAGAGAATTGTATAGATTGAGATCTGTCTCGCCTCCGGGGTCATGCTCAAGTGCCAACGCGGCTTCGATATCCCCGGTGGCGCGCCGTAGCAGATCCGCGCGTTCGTCATCAGTGATCGAGAACCTGCTGTCGTCCTTCGCTATGCGCCGCCGCGATACCGAGACATGGTGAAGAAACGTTCGGCTGGTCATCCGAAATGCTTTCGGCATCGCGTCGAGAGCCTCCAGCGCTTCGCGCCAGTAGAGGGCGAATTCACTGCGGCCTTGTCCGGGATCGATCTTGAAAATGCTGGTGGCAAAGGTTTCGGCCAGTTCCACCAAATCCGGATGCGCAATCATCGCATTGGAGGCGATCCGCGCGAGGACCATCAGCCGCAAGTGATCGGGATTCTCCGCCTCGGTCAGACCGGCAGAAGCGCGGGCCGGGGCGTCGTGAAATAGTCCGGCCAGAAGGAACCGTCCCAGTTGATCGTGGATCATCGCCCAGTGGCTTACCGTGTCAAAGCGCTGGCGTACCACGCCCAAGGCTCCGACGGTCGATTGCAGATCGGATAGTTTGTCGCGGGTCGGAAAGTCTTCGGACCGTGGCAGCAGTATCTCAGGCAGAAGCTGGCGGACCGTGCTGATGGCGGCGATGTCGACTATTGCGCGCCGCACAACCGGATCAGCAACCTTCTGCCGAAACTGTTCGTAAAGCCAACCTTGTACAGTTTCGGTAAGGTCGATTTGCCGTTGCAGCCAGAATGCCAGCGCGATCCAGAATACAGATTGGCCCGACGCAGGTCCGACGAATGAGTGGCTGACGAACGCCTGCCATTCGTGAGGTTCGCGCGCCGTGCCCAGTGGTCGAAGAAACCGGTTCAGGTGCCGGCCCAAGTCCATCGCCGCTTCCTGCGCCATGTCGTGGGTCAGATCGCATAGATTTTCCAAACGCTTCTCGGCGTAGATGGCGACTGGTAGCAGTGCGTCGGTGACGAAGACGATACAGATTCGGCGCCCAGCCTCCGTGATCTGCCTGGCAAAAGTCGCGATATCCCCTTCGCGTCCTTCCCACTGCGACCGATCGAACACGATTAGCCAAGGTGCCTCGTACTGGCGCAGGCCCTTCCCGATTTCGGCTGAAGCGATACCGTTCAAACAGGAGGTAATGAAATTCGCTACAGCACGTCCGCTAGGCGTGAAGGGGGCTTGATTGGCTATGACGGTCGGATAACCTTCTATGGCGGCACCGAAGGCAAGATCACGGATGAACGTTGTCGCCCCTGCTCCGGATTCCGCCCGGATGTAGAATATCCGACTGGCCTCCGGTCCGTTATGGTCGAGCTGCCGCAGCGCCTTTGTTAATGCGTTCCTGGCGCGGTCGTCCCGAGACCACGGCATCTGAGCGGCATAGGGCCGCCACGAAGCCGACGGATCCTTGAAGAACCCGTTGATTTCCTCCGAAGTCAGCCCCTCCGGCGTCACGTATTCCAGATGAGCCTCGGAGAGCAGTTCATAGTTGCCCAGTAGCGGATACTCAGGATCATCGCGTCCCGACAGGTCGACGCGGTGTCGGGACCCTTGTGCATCCCGGACGCGGATGATGAGCCGGTTGTCGGCGCGCTCCGTATATCGCTTATGCAGGGCCTCCGACAGCAGCGCCGCGGGGGCTGGCAGCAGCGTTGTGCGCCGCGCCCCCGCGTCGGACTGCCACTCGGTAATCTTCTGTCGAGCCTC
>JAUIBM010000175.1 GCA_030428345.1 Alphaproteobacteria bacterium
TGGGTCAGCGGGCGCTGGCGGACGAGGACCCGGTCTATCGAAACGAGAACATCGCCGCCAAGCCGCAATCGCGTGGCGAATTGCTGCTCGACGACGATTCCCGCATTATCGTCGGCGAGAATTCCACGATCACGCTCGATGATTTCGTTGTCGCCGGCAACGGTTTCCGCAGCGGCACAATCAACGTGGCAAAGGGCGCGTTCCGCTTCATATCCGGCAATTCACCCAAGGGGGCGATCAAGGTAAAGACGCCGCTTTCCACCATCGGCCTTCGCGGCACGATTCTGGATGTCTATGTCGGGGAAGGCGGCCTCACCCGCGTGGTGCTCCTTCAAGGCAAGGTAACCGCATGCACCAATGCCGGTCGATGCCTGAACCTCAATCGCGCATGCGACATCGTCGAGATCAAGGGACCGCGCGACATCAAGGAAATTCCGTTTCTGCGCTCGGCCGCGCGCACGCGCCCTCAGGAAGCCGCGCTCTTCGACCTGACCGAGCGACAGCAGCGCCACAGCAGGCGCTGGCGTGCTTTCGAGAGCGCTTGCAATGCTCGCGCGGCGCAAGAAATCCAGCGCAGTTCTCCGAATGTGAACGCCGATCCGTCCGAGCCGGAGGCTTCGACGCCCGACACGCCCGGCGACAATGAGGGCGAAGGTGAGGGTGAAGGCGAAGGCGAAGGTGAAGGTGAGGGCGAAGGCGAAGGTGAGGGCTAGAGAGAGTTCGATCGAGCCCCGCGATGAAGGTCGGAACCGGCCTCACGGTTGGCGCGTTCCGTGAAACACGCCATACGGCCTGTCGAAATCCGACTGACTTGCTGCTCCGCGCAAGGCAAATGGCAAGCCTGCCCTTCGGTTAAGCGGTAATTCACGAAATCCGGCTATGAGCTTCCAAGCCCGGCTGATCGCACATGCGATGATCGGGGGGCTTGGGGGATCGATGCTGAACCGAAGCCGGTCGGATCGGGATTTTGCAATCAGGCTGATGGACCACCTCGTGGTTCCGGCCTTTGCGCTCGGCGTCGACGGCAGGGTGATCATCTGGAACCGCGCCTGCGAGCGGCTCACCGGCCTGCGGGCTTCCGACGTCATCGGCACGAAAGAACACTGGCGGGGCTTTTACGATTCACCGCGTCCGTGTCTCGCCGATCTGGTGCTGAACGGGGTTTCCAGCGAGAGGCTCTATGCGAGCCTCTCACCGGTTGACGCAATCCCCTCCGCACTGACCGCCGAAAACTGGTGCGTCATGCCGCGACTGGAGACGCGGCGCTATCTGGCGATCGACGCCGGCCCGGTTTACTCCAAGGATGGCGAATTGCTCGCGGTGGTGGAGACCTTGCGGGACGTCACGCCGCAGCACGAGGCGCAACTGGCGCTGAAGTCGCTGGCCAGCCTCGACGGACTGACCGGACTCTCGAACCGGCGCATATTCGACGAGCGTCTGGAGCATGAATGCGCCGAGGTGATGCGGGGCAAGCCCCCGGTCTCCCTGCTGATGCTGGATATCGACTACTTCAAGGCGTTCAACGACTTTCTGGGCCATCAGGCCGGCGACGATTGCCTGAAGCTGGTGGCAAGGACCATTGGCGGGCTGCACCTGCGCCAGACGGACCTGGCGGCGCGCTATGGCGGCGAGGAATTCGCCATCATCCTGCCCGGCTCGTCGCTGCCCGGTGCGCGCCTTCTCGCCGGCCAATTCCGCCGGGCGGTGGAGGAACTGGCCATCGGCCACCCTGCTTCGCCCTATGGCGTCGTCACCTTGAGCGTCGGCATCGCCTGCACGTCGGAACTGGACATTGCCGAACCTGCCGAACTGGTCGCCCGCGCCGACATGGCGCTCTACCGCGCCAAGCGGGCCGGCCGAAACCGGGTTATCGATCTCGGCGGCAGGGGCGACAGGACGTCCACCCCGAGCGCCGGCTGAGCGCTTGATGAAGCTTGCCTGAAGCGTATAAGCAGGGACATCTGCGCTCGCCATTCCGACGGGCGATTTCCGCACTGAATGCGACTTCCGGGCTGGCTGCGAAGACCAGACGGTGCAACAAGGAGTAGCTGGTTTGACGCTTGTCAGCGCGGCATTGGTCGGCGGGGCGATGATCGCCGGCGCGGCCAGCCTGCAGCCCCGCCTGCTGCGCTCGCCCTATTGGCGCGCCACCGTTACCCCGCTCGCCTCGATCATCGGATCGGGCTTTCTGGTCGCCGGCCCGGTGATCTCCCACGCCGCCGGCAATTATGCCTGGGTCGCCATGGCCGGGCTTTGCGCTGTCGCATGGTGGTTCGGTTCGGCGATCCGCTACAACATCGCCCATGTCGAGGATGTCGCCGAAAACCCGCCGGCGATCGCCTTCCTGGAGCGGCTTTCCGGCATCGCGCTGGCTTTCGCCTATTTCATCTCGGTCGCATACTATCTCGACCTGTTCGGAGCCTTCCTTCTGCGCGGGGCCGGCATCGTCGATCGCACGATGACCGATTGGGTCGCGACAGCCTTCATCGCAGCGCTCGGTCTCATCGGCCTGCTGCGCGGACTCAAGTGGCTCGAGCATATCGAGATCGCCGTCGTCGGGCTGAAACTGGCGATGATTGGCGGGCTGATCGCCGCCCTCGCCTGGGCCGACACCAGCGGCCTGGTCGCCGGCGCGCTGCCCGTCGGCCATGTCGGTCACGAGACCGGTTGGCGCGAGGTGCGCATCCTGCTTGGCCTCGTCATACTGGTCCAGGGCTTCGAGACCTCCCGCTATCTCGGCAAGGCCTATGGCGCGGCGACCCGCATCCGAACCATGCGCACCGCCCAATGGCTGTCGACAGCGATCTATGTCGCCTTCATGGTGCTGATGACGCCCTGGTTCAGCGGTTCGCTGCCAGCCAATGGCGGCGAGACGGCGATCGTCGATCTGCTTCGCCCGCTCACGGCGCTCGCCGTCCCGGTGATCATTACCGCCGCGCTCGCCTCTCAGCTCTCGGCGGGCATTGCGGACATGAACGGGTCGGGCGGACTGATCGAGGCGGGCAGCGGCGGCCGCGTTTCCGTGAAGATCGGCTATCTGATCTCGGCGGTCGCCTCGATCGCGATCATCTGGTCGGCCGACATCTTCGAGATCATCGCCTGGGCCTCAAAGGCGTTCGTGCTCTACTACGCCATTCAGTCGGTCACGGCGGCGCTGGCCGCCGGGCGCAATGGCCGGCATCTGCAGTCGGCCTCGTTCTGGCTCGCCGCCCTGCTCGGCGCCGTCATCGTCGCCCTGGGCATTCCCGCCGAAGGGACGTGATCGCGCCCCTATTGCGCGTTGATCCGAGTGACCGCCCGCAGGATCGCCTCGGGCGTGGCGGGCGCGTCGAGATCGGGCACAACACCCGGCCGCAGCGAGGAGACGGCGTGGGTGATCGCCGAGAACACCGAGGTCGCCAGCATCACCGGCGGCTCGCCCACCGCCTTGGAGCGGTAGATCGTCGCCTCGCGATTGCCCTTCGACTCCCATAGCGAAACGCGGAAATCGGCCGGAATGTCGGACGCGGTCGGGATCTTGTAGGTGGAGGGGGCGTGGGTTCGCAGGCGGCCCTGCGCGTCATAGACCAGCTCTTCATTGGTCAGCCAGCCGACGCCCTGGACGAATCCGCCCTCGACCTGGCCGATATCGATCGCCGGATTGAGCGACGCCCCGCAATCATGCAGGATGTCGACCCGGTCCAGTGTCATCTCGCCGGTCAGCGTGTCGATCGTGACTTCCGAGCAGGATGCCCCGTAGGAGAAATACAGGAACGGATTTCCGCTGGCGCTCTCGCGCTCCCAGGTGATCTTGGGCGTGGAATAAAAGCCTGCAGCCGAAAGATGCACCCGCTCCAGGAAGCATTGCTTGGCGACCTCGCCGAAGGGCAATTCGCGATCACCGACAATGACCTTTCCGCCCTTGAACGCGACCTTGCGCGCCTCGCCCTGATAGAGCCGGGCGGCGAGTTCGGCCATGCGCACCCGGATCTGCGAGGCGGCGTCCTTGGCGGCCATGCCGTTGAGGTCGGACCCCGAGGAAGCGGCGGTCGGCGTGGAATTGGGAACCTTGTCGGTCGTCGTCGCCGTTATGCGCACGCGCGAGATGTCGACGCCGAATTCCTCAGCGACCACCTGCGCCACCTTCAGATAGAGGCCCTGCCCCATCTCGGTTCCGCCGTGGTTCACCTGGATCGACCCGTCGGAATAGACATGCACCAGCGCGCCGGCCTGGTTGAGATGCTTCAGCGTGAAGGCGATGCCGAATTTCACCGGATTGAGCGCAATGCCCTTCTTCAGCCAGCGGCTCTTCCTGTTGAAGGCGGCAACGGCCTTGCGTCGCGCCTTGTAGTCGCTGCTGCGCTCCAGTTCGCCCACCAGTGGACGCAGGATATTGTCGGTGACGCGCATTCCGTAGGGCGTCACGTCGCGGCCCGGCCCGTAGAAATTGCGCTTGCGCACCACCAGCGGATCCTCGCCGCGCAGGATCGCGATCTGGTCCATGAGCCGCTCGCAGAACACCATGCCCTGCGGCCCGCCGAAACCGCGAAACGCGGTGTTGGAAACCGTATCGGTCTTCACGCGGTGCGAGACGATGTTCACATCCGGATAGAAATAAGAATTGTCGGCGTGGAACATGGTGCGGTCGTTGACGCCGAGCGAGAGGTCGGCCGAACAGCCGCAACGCCCGGCGAACATCACGTCCACCGCCTCGACCCGGCCCTTCTCGTCCACGCCGGCCTTCCACTCGACATGGAAGTCATGGCGCTTGCCGGTGGCGATCATGTCGTCGTCCCGGTCGAGCCGCATTTTCGCCGGCCGGCCGGTCAGATGCGCGGCGAGCGCCGACAGACAGGCCCATTGCGCCGCCTGGCTTTCCTTGCCGCCAAAACCGCCGCCCATGCGCCGGCATTCGCAGACGATCATCGCCTCCGGTCGCCCGAGCATGCGCGCCACCAGATGCTGAACCTCGGAAGGGTGCTGCGTCGAAGAGAGCACGCGCATCTCGCCGCCCTCGCCCGGCATCGCCATGCCGATCTGGCCTTCGAGATAGAAATGTTCCTGCCCGCCGATCTTCATCGTCCCTTCGACGCGGCTGGCCGAGCCCGCCATGCGCGCGGCGGCATCGCCGCGCGTAAAGGCATAGGCGTCGAGCACCTGCATCTTGCGGGCAAGGCCTTCCTCGACGGTGACGACAGGCGGTTCCTCTTCGATCTCGATCCTGCCTAACCGCGCCGCGCGGCGGGCCGCATCGCGGCTGGTCGCCACGACGCAGAACACCACCTGTCCATGGAAATTGATCTCGCCATCGGCAAGGATCGGATCGCCGCCCAGTCCCGGTCCGCAATCATTGACGCCGGGAATGTCTGCCGCCGTCAGCACCGTGACGACGCCGGGCGCGGCGCGAACCGCGTCCAGGTCAATTGAAACGATCCGCCCCTTCGCCTTGGGCGAAAGACCGGGCGCCAGATGCAGCAGGCCGGAGGGTTCGTTGAGATCGTCGATATAGGGCGCGCTGCCCTGCACATGCCTTGCGGCGCTGTCATGGGCGAGCGCCTTGCCGACGGCTGCCGTGTCGCTGCGCAGATCGCGGATTTCAGCCTTGATGTTCATTGTGCCGCCTCCATGCGCCGCGCCAGCACCCGCGTCTCGGCGGGGTCGGCGCCCGCGATCTCCGCCAGCGCCTTGACGATCAGGTTCTGCGCCACCTGCATGCGATAGGCCGCGCTCGCGCGCATGTCGTCGATGGGCGAGAAATCCTCGGCAAGGACAACCGCCGCCGCGCGCACGCCCGCCTCGTCCCCCGGATCAAGCCCCACCAGCGCGGCTTCGGTCTTTGCCGCGCGCCGGGGCGTCGCCGCCATGCCGCCAAAGGCGATGCGCGCCTCGCTTATCCGGCCATCGGCCAGGGTGATGCGCAGGGCGGCCAGCACGGCGGAAATGTCCTGGTCGAAGCGCTTGGAAATCTTGTAGGCGCGGAAATGCTGCCCGGCCTTCAGCTTGGGCACGGCGACGGAGGCGACCAGTTCCCCCTTCGCCCGGTCCTGCTTTCCGTAATCGAGAAAGAACTTCTCGAGCGGCAGGGTGCGCACCGTTTCCGCGTGGCGCAGTTCCAGTTCGGCGTCGAGCGCGATCAGCATGGGCGGGCTGTCGCCGATGGGCGAACCATTGGCGATGTTGCCGCCGACTGTACCCGAGGCGCGCACCTGCTTGGAGCCGAGGCGGCGCATGACCTCGCCCAGATCGCCGGCAAGGCCTGCGAGCGCGGTTTCGGCCTGCGCATAGGTCGCGCCGGCGCCGATGACGACCCTGTCGCCCGCATCGCTCACGCCGGCGAAATCGAGAGCCCGTCCGGTGTGGATGATCTTGGGCAGATCGCGCAATTGCTTGGTGATCCACAGCCCGACATCGGTGCCGCCCGAAAGGACGGTGGCGTCGGGATGGGCGGCATAGAGCGCGGCCAGCGCATCGGCGCTGGCGGGAGCGGCGAAGAAACGCGTCTCGTCGCC
>JAUIBM010000176.1 GCA_030428345.1 Alphaproteobacteria bacterium
CGGTCCTGTTCGATGGGGTGATCCAGTCGCTCGATCATCTTGCCGACGCCGGCTATCGCCTTGCGGTATGCACCAACAAGCCGGAAGCGCTGGCGGTGCGGCTGCTGGACGCGCTGAACGTGACGCAGCGCTTTGCGGCAATCACCGGCGGCGACAGCTTCGCCTACCGCAAACCCGATCCCCGGCATTTGCTGCAGACCATCGAGATGGCGGGCGGCAAAGCGGCCGCATCCCTGATGATCGGCGATTCGCCGACCGACGTCGCCACCGCCAAGGCCGCCGGCATCCCGGTGGTGGCGGTCGATTTCGGGTATACGGACGTGGCGCCGGAACAATTGGGCGCCGACATCCTGATCTCCCATTTTCGCGATCTGCCGGCGGCGGTTGCCTCGCTCTTGCCGGTCGAAGCGCGCCAATAGGGTCCCGATCGACCCTGTCTCACGCAATTCTCAGGCGACGACCTTGCGCCCGCGGGGCGGACGGCGGGTCTTGCGGGTCGGCTCGGGCCTTGCCTCGCGGTCCCGGGCCCAGTTGACGAGGTCGGGCGCCGGCATGGCCCGCGCGAAGAGATGCCCCTGCAACAGCGTACAGCCCGCCTCGGTGAGGAATTTCTGCTGCTCCTCGGTCTCCACACCCTCCCCGACGGATTCGTAGCCGAGACCGACGGCCATCGCCAGAATGGTCCGCACGATCGCCGCGCCGTTGGGATCGATGTCCTCGTCGAGCGCCTCGACGAAAGACCGGTCGATCTTGAAGGCGTCGAAAGGCAATCGGCTCAGTTGGGAAAGGTTTGAGTACCCGGTGCCGAAATCGTCGATGGCGAAGCGAACGCCGGCGCGCTTCAGCCTGCGCATGTGGTCGAGCGTTCGACGCGGATTGCTCATCGCCATTTCCTCGGTGATCTCCATCTCCAGCTTGGCCGCGTCCAGGTCGACCTCGTTGATCATTTCGAGCACGCGCGCGGCGAAATCGGCTTGCTCGAACTGCTTCGCAGCGATGTTGACTGAAACGGAAACGTCCAGGCCCGCCCGCTCGAAGCCCTGGATGTGACGGAAGGCAGATTTGAGAACCCATTCGCCGATCGGCTGGATCAGACCTGTCTCTTCAGCGACGCCGATGAATTCGGCCGGCGCGAGCACGCCGCGATCGGGATGGTTCCAGCGCAGGAGCGCCTCGACCGAGACCAGCCTGCCGCTCTCGGCCTCGACCTTGGGCTGGAAATACAGCTCCAGTTGATTGAGAGCGAGCGCGGTGCGCAACTGGCTTTCAATGACGATCCGGCGGCTGGCGCGGGCGTTCAACTCCTCGGAGAAGAACCGGTAGGTGTTCTTGCCCTCCTCCTTGGCGAGATACATCGCCATGTCGGCGCTCTTCAACACCTGCGCGGCGTTGTTGCCGTCGCGCGGGAAAGTGGCGATGCCGACAGAGGCGCCGATGCGCACCTCGGTTCCCCCGATCTCAAAGGGTTCGTTGACAGCGGAGATGAGACGTCGGGCGACGGTTGCGGCGTCGGTTTCCTCACGGATTTCCGCCAGCAGCACCGTGAATTCGTCGCCGCCCAGCCGAGCCAGCACCTGCCTGGATTTTTCCGGCTGCTCGCGGTCCATCCGGTCAATGTCGCTCGCATTCCAGGTGATCGTGTCCTCGACGCGAATAATGCCCTGAACGCGCTCGGCGAAGCCCGCCAGCAGCTTGTCACCCATGTCGTGGCCCAGGGAGTCGTTAACATGCTTGAAGCCGTCGAGATCGACAAACAGCAGCGCGCCCGCCGTGCCGTTGCGCTGGGTGCGGTTGATCGCGCGCGTCAGCTCCATGCGGAAGAACTCGCGATTGGGCAATTGCGTGATGCGATCGACGAAGGCCAGTTCATAGACCTGATCGATGTTGTGCTTGAACTTGCTCATCATCGTGTTGAAGGTCTCGGCGAACTGACGGAACTCGCGCGGTCCCTCGAGCGCCATCGGCTCCTGGCGACCGCCATCCGCAACCCTGAGCGCGACGGCCGAAAAGCGGCCGAGCGCCCGCGTCACCTGGCCCGACAGGCCGATGGCGAAGAAGATCGCCGTTATCAGGATCGGGACGGCGGAGATCAGCTTGAATCCCAGAAGGGACCATAGCATCGCCCAGCCGCCGGGATTGGCGAATTGCACCAACACGGCGCCGGCCGGCGTGCCGTCGACCATGATCGGCTCGCCGACGCTGATGCGACCCTCGCCGGTCTCATAGACGATGCGGCCGGTGCGAAGCGCGTTCAGCTGCAGGTCGTTGTAATTGAAATTGGCGATCGGATCGGTGTTCGGGTCGCCGTCGATGAAGTAGACGAGCTTGCGGTCGACAACGGAGATCTGGAGGATGTCCGGACGCATGCGGATATTCGCCAGCATGGATTCAATGTCGCTGACGTCGTCTTCAGTGATGTTCGCAAACCGCTTGGACAGGCCGCCGGAAATGAGATTCGTGACGCTGAACGCGTCCGCCATGCGCTGGGCGCGCAATTGGCGAACATCGGCGACCGTGTCCATCGCAAGCTGGGCAAAGAGCAGGGCAAAGACAATCCCCGCCGCCAGCATGATGAACCGGAAGTTCAGTCCCGAAACAAACCTCTTTATCCTGTCCCGCATACAAAACCCCAAGCCGGCATCTTGCTTTTGTTATTCGCCGGTCCCTGCGGAGCATCCATTACCATTGGGGCTGGAACAAACTGGTAAACAGAGCCATTCGGACACAAGCAAAGGTCGCGCAAGGGTTAATGAATGGCAACCGCGTCTGTCGCCGTGGCCGGAACCCTAAAATCGATTGAAGGCGCGCGGCGGACTTTAAGCAGTCCGCAAAAGCGAATAGAAACCGGCTCAAACGCTTGGAAGGGAATGCGCCATGAACGCACCGCTGTTCGAACTATCCGCTACGCGCACCGACGAAACGCCCTATCGGATGCTGACCTCCGACCTAGTTTCGCTCGACAGTTTTCGCGGAAGCGAGATGCTCGTGGTTGAACCGGAGGCTCTGAGGCTGCTGGCCGAACAGGCTTTCATGGACATCAACCACTTGCTGCGGCCGGGCCATCTGCGGCAACTGGCGTCGATCCTAGACGACCCGGAAGCGACCGACAACGACCGCTTCGTCGCCTATGATCTGCTGAAGAACGCCAATATCGCGGCTGGCGGCGTATTGCCGATGTGCCAGGATACCGGAACCGCGATCATCATGGGCAAGAAGGGCGCGGGCGTATGGACGGCCGGCGGCGACGAGGAGGCACTCGCGGAAGGCGTCAAGGGCGCATACGCCAAGAAGAACCTGCGCTACTCCCAGCTGGCGCCGATCTCGATGTTCGAGGAGAAGAACACCACCACCAATCTTCCGGCCCAGATCGACATCTATTCGGAAGGCACGGACGCCTACAATTTCCTGTTCGTGGCCAAGGGAGGCGGGTCGGCGAACAAGACGTTCCTGTATCAGGGCACCCCTTCGCTGCTGACCCATGACCGGATGATCGATTTCCTGAAGGAGAAGATCCTGACGCTGGGGACGGCCGCCTGCCCGCCCTATCACCTTGCGGTGGTGATTGGCGGGCTGTCGGCGGAACAGAACCTCAAGACCGTCAAGCTGGCCTCCACCCGCTATCTGGACGGCCTGCCGACAGAGGGAGGCAACGACGCCCATGCCTTCCGCGACCTGGAGATGGAAGCCGAACTGCACAAGCTGACCCAGCGCATGGGCATCGGCGCCCAGTTCGGCGGCAAGTATTTCTGCCACGACGTGCGCGTTATACGCCTGCCGCGCCATGGCGCGTCCCTGCCGATAGGCCTCGGCGTGTCGTGTTCCGCCGATCGCCAGGCCAAGGGCAGGATCACCCGCGATGGCGTATTCCTGGAGCAGCTGGAAGCCGATCCGTCGAAATACCTGCCGGATGTCGACGAGGCCAGGCTCTCCGAACACGTTGTTCGCATCGATCTCAACCAGCCGATGAGCGAAATCCTGGCCGAACTCTCGCGCCACCCGGTCAAGACGCGGCTGTCGCTCAGCGGCTCGATCATCGTCGCGCGCGACCTCGCGCACGCCAAGATCCGGGCGCGCCTGGATGCCGGGGAAGCCATGCCGGACTATTTCCGCAACCATCCGATCTATTACGCCGGCCCGGCCAAGACGCCCGCCGGCTATGCCTCCGGCTCCTTCGGCCCGACGACCGCCGGCCGAATGGATTCCTATGTCGACCAGTTCCAGGCCGCGGGCGGCTCGATGGTGATGCTGGCCAAGGGCAACCGTTCGCGCCAGGTGCGCGACGCCTGCGCAAAGCATGGGGGCTTCTATCTGGGCTCGATCGGCGGCCCGGCGGCCCGCCTCGCCCAGGACTGCATCAAGAAAGTCGAGGTGGTCGAATATGCCGAACTCGGCATGGAGGCCATCTGGCGCATCGAGGTCGTTGATTTCCCAGCCTTCATCGTCATCGACGACAAGGGCAACGACTTCTTCAAGGAGTTCAACCTGGGCTAGCGCAGCGCGATCGGCCTTCGCGCCAGCCTGGGAAGACGACCCTTTTCAAGCGCCGATGCTGGAAACATTGTTCGGTATCGAAGTGAAGGTATCCTCCTGGGACGGGAACCTGGCGGATCGCCTGCGCGGATACCGTCCTTGCCGCACGACGATATTTCCGGCCGCAAAATGCAACCGGAGTGGCAATGGCTGACTTGCTGTCGATGAACTACCATTGATCTTCATCTTGCGAGGGAGGCAGATCATGAAATTCGACAGAGAGCTTATCTCAAACGGGAATCCGATGGAGGCGATCGTCGGCTTCAGCCGCGCGGTCAGAGTGGGCCCGTTCATCTCGATAGGCGGAACGGCGCCGGTGGGGCCGGACGGCAAGACCGTTGGCGTCGGCGATGTCGCTGCCCAAACCCGTCAATGCATCGAGATCATCAAGGCCGCGCTCGATCAGGCCGGCTCCGGTCTGCGGGATGTCGTGCGAACCCGCGTGATCCTTACGGATATCGACAATTGGAAAGCCGCGATCGACGTCCGGAAGACCTATTTCAAGGACATTCGACCCGTGGACACGATCATGGCGATCGACCGCTTCGTCAATCCGGAATGGCTCGTCGAACTGGAGGTCGACGCCATTATCGCAGGCTGGGGCGAATAGCGGAGAACCGATATTCGCCCGACAAATAGCGTCCGGCATCGGGGAGTCCCGCCATCCCCATCCTACGGCATGGCGGACACGCGATACGACTATCCTCGGTCGAGCATCTGGTCGCCAGCAACGTCGACCCGTCGGCGCGCGGTGTCTTCGCCGGCCCGCTTGACCAGGTGAATTGACGGCCTGTCGAGGGCGAAGCGTGCGATCTCCGCCAGCACGGCAGGATCCGAAAGGATGCGGCGGTGGCCAAGCCCGGGAGCCCAGTGCAAGCGGACCGAAGGATTGCCGCGGGCAAAATCCTCGGCTTGCGATGCGGGGATCTCGCGATCCTCCGGCGCGTGGATCACAAGCGCCGGCAACCCGGTCCGGCCGAGTTGCCAACCGCCGACAAAGCTGGAAAGCGGCCTGCCCGCAACCCGCTCCACCGACTGGTACAGCGCGTCGCGGCTGCGCGGGCCGAGACCCAGCATTCCCGCGAACCGGCGGAAAATGAACGGCAGGTCGCTCGGCGCGGCGATCAGCGCCAGACGCTCGGCGCGCACGGGCGGATAACCGGCAATAGACCCGACTACCGCATTCACCGTGACGGCGCCGCCAAACGAATGCCCTACGATGACCTGCGCCGGCCCGAGACGGGCGATCACCGCGTTGAACGCCGCGACGGCGCCCGCCATGTGAAGGCTGCGTCCGCCCGACTGTCCGTGACCGGGAAGGTCGAAGGCGACCACCCGCAAGCCTGCCCGGCGCAACCCGTCGATGACGGCGTATAAATGGTCGGTCCGAGAATTCCATCCGTGCAGCACCAATACCGTGCTGGGCGAGGCATCGCCATGCGGCGGCATTTGCGCTAACGGCGCAAACTCGAATGCGGCGACCGCGTCGCCATCGCGGCTGGCGATCCAGTGAAGCCTGGCGTCGGCCATGACGGGCGCGGCTTCGTCCAGCGCACGTTGCTCGCGTTCGCTCAATTTGCGCGGCCGGACGGGCCGGCTGAACAAATTGAACGCAATCCGGCCAGCCAGACGTGGCGCAAGATGCTCTGCCGTGGCAAAAAGGCGGCGAATGAGGTTCGAACGCAGGGATGGCATCGCAATATCCTGAAATTCGTTCAAGGATGAACAAAATAGTTCAAGCATGAACAAAAAACAATCGCTTCCATGGGAAAATCCGCGGTTTCGCAACTGGGTCGCCATCATCCGCGCCGAGAAGGCGATCGTTCGCGAGCTTTCGAAGGCGCTGATCCCCTTTGGCCTCAAGATCGCGCAGCTCGATCTGATGATGAATGTCTACCGCCATCCGGGAATTTCGCAGCAGGAACTGGCAAGGCGCCTTCTGGTGGG